>NZ_JAUBSD010000010.1:0-95487 GCF_036704575.1 Microcoleus sp. K5-D4 | reverse complement strand
AAAATTGATTTATACTATTTGGATGAGTCCGGATTTTGTGGCATCCCTTGTGTCCCTTATGGATGGCAAGATATTGGTGAATATTTGTCAATTGATAGTCGTAGAACTAAGCGTTTAAATGTCTTGGGAATCATGAATCGGCAAAACAATTTTCATGCTTATGTTTCAGAGCAAACTATTAATTCTGATGTAATCATAGCCTGCATAGATACTTTCTTTGCTGTGGTGGAGCGGCCAACAGTTATTGTAGTAGATCAAGCTTCTATTCATACTAGCAATGCCATTTTCGAGAAAATTGAAGAATGGAAAGAACGCGGTTTAACTATATTTGAATTGCCTACTTATTCACCTGAATTGAATTTAATTGAGATTTTGTGGCGGTTTATCAAATATCAATGGCTCGAAATAGATGCCTACTCTAGCTGGCAATCTCTTGTTTCATCTGTAGAAAGAATTCTTAAAGAATTTGGAGATAATTATGTAATTAATTTTGCTTAACTACTTAAAAGGCATCCAATTACTTTTGCAGGATTTCCGGCTACGATAGTGTGATCCTGAACATCTTTGGTAACAACAGCACCTGCTCCAATTACGGAACCCCGCCCTACATATCGAACTTGTGGGAGGACAATTGCTCTGTAGCCTATCCAAGCACCTTGACCAATAACCTTCGTACCTGGTGAATAAATTTCACCTGCTCTGTTTTCAGGGTCATTATAATTATGAGTATTACCGAGCAGACATACATAATCTGCTAGAGTCACAGCATCCTCTATGACTACGTTCTTTCCAATGTCACAGTATTTTCCAATAAAAACTTTGTCCCCAATCTTAACATTTTCATTGATTTGAGTATGCCAACGAATAGTTACCCAATTTCCTATCTCTATAGTTCTTCTACTGAGAAACCGAACTTCATGCTCTATAGTGATTGGAAAACCGCAGGAGCGCAAAAATAACTTAAGGAACAAGCCACGAAAAATACCAATCACCTTTCCTAGTGTTATCTTTTGCTTAAATACAGACATCTTGACCATTGGTACAGTTTCCTAAATATTTTAAACAATCAATATAAATATAACTGATGTTACGATCTCTTAGCAAAATTCACCACCTTCACAGGGCTGGCTTCTTTGATGGCAGGATCGGTGACGCTCTAATTGTTATAATTTTTACATAATCTGTAGTCCTTATCCCAATTGGTGAACCTATCAACGACATTCCGTTTAATAATACGGTCATCTAGGTCTTTCTATTTCCATTGTTGCTCCATTAGATCCTGCTTCAGTAAATGAATATTTGTAAATTTTATATAAATAACTTACCTGAACATACAGGCTATGCTATAAAAATTATGTCATTACTTAATTAAAAAATATTGATCGCAAAAAAACTCACCAAAGTTAATTTATTATTATGAATAAATGAATTTTAGGGGTTGTCAATTTATGAATGTTGTTGTTGCTCTCGAACATCGATTCGATCGCACTCCCGACGGAAAGGTGTGGACGCAGGTAGCGTTTCCACATTCCTTCTGGATGCGTTACTTGGAAGTTTTCGATCGCGTGCGCGTGGTGGCCAGGGTTCAAGAAGTTGCTTCAGTTTCTGGCGACTGCAAACGCGCAGACGGCGAAGGGGTTTCCTTCGCAGCCGTACCATACTACATCGGCCCTTGGCAGTACCTCCAGAAAGTCTCGCAAGTCCAGCGTGTCGCCAGAAATGCAGTGGCAGCAAACGATGCGGTAATTCTGCGGGTTGGTTCGCAGATAGCTTCTTGCATTCAACCGATGTTAAGCAAGATAAATCATCCGTATGCCGTAGAAGTCGTAGCCGACCCCTATGATGTCTTCGCGCCCGGTGCAGTTAAACATCCCTTGCGCCCGTTCTTCCGCTGGTGGTTTCCACGCAAGTTGAGGCATCAATGCGCTGGGGCTTGTGCTGCTGCCTACGTTACAGAAGGTGCCCTGCAACGCCGATACCCTTCTGGGTCTGGGGCGTTTTCAACCCACTATTCCAGTGTTGAATTGCCAACTTCGGCTTTTGCTGCTGCACCCCGTTTTGACGATCGCGACAAGCAATCTTTCACCCTGGTTAGTGTCGGTACGCTGGCTCAACTCTATAAAGCCCCAGATGTCCTAATTGATGCTGTAGCTTCCTGCGTGCAGTCGGGATTAAACCTGAAGTTGGTTTTGGTAGGAGATGGCAAACATCGGTCAGAATTGGAGGCGCGATCCCAAGCCCGCGGTATAGCAGATCGGGTTTGTTTTCTCGGCCAATTGACTGCTGGCGATGCTGTACGCGCCCAGTTGGACAAAGCAGAGCTTTTCATCCTACCTTCCCGCCAGGAAGGCTTACCTAGAGCAATGGTCGAAGCGATGGCCCGATCGCTCCCGTGCATCGGCTCTACGGTAGGTGGCATTCCCGAACTGCTGCCGCCGGAAGATCTTGTACCCCCCGGTGATGCGACTGCTTTGGCTCATAAAATTCGCGAAGTGGTGACGAATCCAGAACGCATGACTCGGATGTCGGCCCGCAACCTGGAGAAAGCCAAAGAGTATCGAGATGAAGTGCTGCGGGAAAGGCGGAATCAACTTTACCGCTTCGTTCGAGAGCAAACAGAAGTTTGGTTGAGAGAAAAAAAATGAACAAACTGTTGATAGTAACGACCATCGCACCAACTCTCCGCGCTTTCTTCGCACCCATTGCCCGCCACTTGCGCGAGATCGGTTGGCAGGTAGACGGGATGGCCAAAGGAGTTTCGACTTGTCCAGAATGCTTGCAGGCATTCGATCGCACCTGGGAAATCGACTGGTCCCGAAACCCCACCGCGCCGCAAAATCTGCTAGTTGCGCCGCCACAAATCCGAGAAGTGCTAGCACAGCAAGCCTATAACCTGGTAAATGTTTCCACCCCCGTAGGGGCGTTTGTCAGTCGTTATGTTCTCAATGATTTGAGAAAGCAGGGAAAACTCAAGGTGATCTATACGGCCCAAGGTTTTCACTTCTACAAAGGAGGTTCACCGCTCAAAAATGCAATTTTTCTGGGGCTAGAAAAGCTTGCCGGGCCTTGGACTGATTGCCTAGTTGTGGTGAACCGCGAGGATGAGGAAGCGGCCAAACGCTGGCTGGTTCCTCCTGAACGAGTCCGTTATATACCGGGAACTGGGTTAAATGTCGATCGCTACAACCCCTTGGAGATTCCTGAAGCAGAAATCCTGCGAGTGCGCCAAGAATTGGGAATATCACCGGATACGCCACTGTTTTTGTCGGTTGCTGAGCTGATTCCCCGCAAGCGCCCCCACGACGTTTTAAAGGCTTTCGCTCGTTTGGGAAGACCAGAGGCACACTTAGCCTTTGCGGGCCAGGGACAAATCAAGGAGATGCAGCAGTTGGCATCTGAGCTAGGAGTGGAAAATCAGGTGCATTTTTTGGGGTTTCGTCGGGACATTCCTGTTTTGATGCGGGCCTCAGCAGCAACAGTCCTGGCTTCTGAGCAAGAGGGGCTTCCCAATTGTGTCATGGAGTCGCTGTGCCTGGAAGTTCCGGCGATCGGTACAGATATTCGCGGCACTCGGGACTTGCTCGAAGGAGGTTGCGGCCTTCTTGTCAAGTTGGGAGATATCGACGGGTTGGCTCAGGCTATGGCTTGGGTGCTCGATCGCCCGGTCGCAGCTCGCGAAATGGCACAGCGCGGTAGTAAAAGCATACTTGCTTACGAACTTCAGAACATCCTGAAGCAATACGAGGCTTTGTACGCTGAAATCAACAATCAACAATTAACAATTAACAATTAACAATTAACAAATGAGTAATATAGTTACAGGCGCGGCAGGCTTTATCGGCTCTCACTTAGTAGAAACTCTGTTAAAGCAAGGTGAGAAAGTTATCGGCATTGATGAAGTCAACGATTATTACGATCCCGAATTGAAGAGAAAAAATCTCGCTCATTTTGCCAAACATCCAAATTTTCAACTGATAGAGGACAATATTTTATCTTTGGATTGGCGTCCGCTCTTAGCTAATACAGAAGTCATTTATCACCAAGCAGCGCAAGCAGGCGTCCGCGCTAGTTGGGGAGAAGGTTTCTGCCGCTACACCGATCGCAACATCAATGCAACTCAGGTCCTCTTAGAAGCAGCAAAAAATGCACCGCAACTGAAAAGATTTGTGCTAGCTTCTTCTTCTTCGGTGTACGGCAATGCTGAAACTTTCCCTACCAGCGAAACTGCCTGTCCTCAACCAGTTTCTCCCTACGGAATTACTAAGTTAGCCGCTGAACGTTTGTGTTCGCTTTATTATCACAATTTCGGCGTTCCGGCAACCATGTTGCGCTATTTCACCGTTTACGGGCCTCGCCAGCGTCCCGATATGGCATTCCACATATTTTTTAAATCAATTTTGCGCGGCGAAGCGATTTCAATTTACGGAGACGGACAGCAAACCCGAGACTTCACGTTTATCAGCGATTGCATTGCTGCTAATGTAGCTGCTGCTAAAGTTCCAGAAGCTGTGGGCGAAGTTTTCAACATAGGAGGGGGAAGTCGAGTTGCTTTAGCAGAAGTTATTCACACAATGGAAAATATTGTCGATCGCCCGATTCGCATCAATTACCTAGAATCGAGCAAAGGAGATGCGCGGGATACTAGCGCTGACGTATCCAAAGCTCAGAAAATATTGGGATATCAGGCACAGGTTTCTTTGAGGGAAGGATTGAGGCAAGAATGGGAATGGGTGCAGTCTTTGTATGGTTAGGGTGTACTGAATTAATAAACGCTTAAAAAAAGCTTGTAGTCAGGATTTTAGTCCTCAAAATACTAAAGTCCGTAGCTCGGATCGCGCTCGTGTCAAGGTCGATTAGTCGGACATAATATTACAGGTTGGACACAGGTCAACGATCGCACACCCCTTGATCTTACCTACTTCATCGTTAAGTTATGTAACAGTAAGCGAGCGTCCCAACCAGAGGTTCACAAAGGCTTCATAAAACACCGAAGTTATTTAAATTTTCTGTAAAGTTGACAGAACTCGTTACCGTATAAACCCGGATACTGCAAGAATCAGGGAAGTACAGTAAATTGCTGTTGGGGTGTAGAATCATGAGTATTGACGAATTACTACCGCTCAAATCAGACTCACAAATATCGCAACTTCATCAACGAGTAAATTCCAAAAAAGTCAGCCAATTGGTTAAGTGGGTATTAGATAGATTATGTGCAGCGATCACCCTTTTGGTTTTCTCTCCCGTAATCTTAATGGTGGCGATCACCATTTACATCCGCATGGGCGGGCCCATCTTTTTCTGCCAACCCCGTCCCGGTAAAAACGGTCGGGTTTTCAATTTCTACAAGTTTCGCACTATGACAAGCGATTGCGACGCTGATGGCAATTTGCTGCCCGACGAACAGCGTCTCATACCCCTCGGTCAATTTCTTCGCAAAACAAGTCTGGACGAACTTCCACAACTATTGAACGTTCTCAAAGGCGACATGAGCTTTGTTGGGCCTCGCCCCTTATTAGTACGATATCTAGAACGCTACAGTCCAGAACAAGCGCGCCGCCACGATGTTATGCCCGGAATCACCGGTTGGGCCCAGGTAAATGGTCGCCGACTTCTAGATGAAAATTGGCCGGAGAAATTCAGGCTCGATGTTTGGTATGTCGATAATTGGAGCCTGTTATTAGATTTAAAAATACTTTTCCTAACAGTCTGGAAAGTCTTGGGGCAAAAAGAAATTAGTCAAGAAGGCCACGCTACCGGTGAAGAGTTTAAAGGTAATGAATGAGGTATTACAATCAATGATAGCAAGATGGGAAGTCGGCTCAGAATTTCATTGGTCGGATGATGCCTTGACACCACCATCATCATCGGAAAATTTATTCCCCGAAAACTATGAACTATTTTCCACAGCTACGGGCATTCTATTAGCTGTTGAGCGTTTTTTGAAAGGATCTCGGGAAGGTCGATTAAGGCTGCATTTACCGACATATTACTGCATGGAAGTTGCAGCCAAAATTAGTAAAGTTTTCGAGCTTTGTTGGTATCGCGATTTGCCCACAGAAACAGTCCCAGATTTTAACTCCCTTCGCCCCTTACCGGGTGATTTAGTATTGGCAGTTAATTTGTTTGGGGTCAAAGAAGGAAAACCTTGGCAAGATTGGCTGACTCAAAATCAAGATATTATCTTAATTGAAGACCACAGCCACGATCCTTTCTCGCTTTGGGCGCAGCAAACTACCGCTCATTATGCAATGGCATCCCTGCGTAAAACACTGCCGATTCCAGACGGAGCGATGATTTGGTCTGGGAAAAAAATGGAACTGCCTCGACCTTCTAAACCGGAATCATCGGCAGCAGCCCAAAAACTCACCGCTATGCTGCTAAAGCGAGCGTATTTGATGGGTGCGGATATTTCCAAAGATAGCTATCGAATCCTGCAAATGGAAGGAGAGGAGCATCTAATCAATGATGGCGATCGGTCTATTTCCACCCTCACAAACAATGTACTCTTAAGTTTAAAAATTTCCGAAATGAGGCAACAGCGGGCAACCAACGTCAAAGATTTTTTAGAGATGCTATTAAAAAATCAACAGGAAAGTTACCAACCTCTATTTACAAATTGGTCTTCCGGTTCGGTTCCCTTTAATAGCATCTTACTCTGTAAAAATTCTCAAATTAGGGAAGAACTGCGCCGATTTCTGATAAGTAAAAACATTTTCGCTCCTGTTCATTGGCCTCAACCGCCAGACCAATTGTCGGGTAACGATCCGAAGGCTTTCGATTTATCAAATCGCCTGCTGACTGTTCCCACAGATCATCGTTATTCCTACAACAATATTACCCAAGTAGCAGCAAAATTTGCTGAATTTTCCCAACTGCAACCAAGCGCTAGTTATTAGTCAGGAGTAAATCAAAGATGGAGACTTTTACCCAACATCTTACCGCAGAACAGATAGCTCTTTTACCCACAGAAGAAGATGTTGCTTTTTACGAAGAACACGGCTGGTACATCTCAAAAAAAGTCATCCCCGATGAAATGATTGAAGAGGGAATACTTGGCTGCGAAAAGTTCTACCGGGGAGAACGAGATGCGGTACTTCCCCTCAGTGGCGGATACTGCAACTGGAAGCCGGAAGATGGGGACGTTACGCGCAATAACGAATTCATTTCCTTGCAAAGCAAGCTGCTGCGAAAATTTGCCCTTCAGCCAATTATTGGCGCGATCGCCGCACGACTTGCCAGAACCAAACAAATTCGCATTCTAGACGATCAAATCATCTGTAAACCACCCAAAAGCACTAAAACCACCATCGGCTGGCACGTCGATCGCGCTTACTGGTCTACCTGTACCTCCGACAACTTACTTACCGCTTGGATACCTTTCCAAGACTGCGATGAGTCTCTGGGGCCGATCGCCGTTTTCGACGGTAGCAACAAGTGGCCGGGACTCGAAAATATGCGCTCCTTCAACAACCCAAACCTCGAAGAAATTGAAGATAAATTTCACCGAGAAGGACGGAAAATCGTTAAATTGCCAATGATATTAAAGAAAGGTCAAATCAGCTTTCATCACTGTTGGACAATTCACGGCAGCTACCCTAACACCAGCAATGTCTTCCGCTTGGCAATGGCAATCCACCTACAGGACGAAGCCAACCAATATCGATCTTTTTGGAACCAAAAAGGAGAAAAAGTTCAAATCCCTAACGAACTTTTGTGCCGTAAATTGCCCAACGGCGATCCTGATTTCAGCGATCCGGCAATATTTCCCATTGTGTGGTCGGAGTAAGACAAATGAACGTTCAAATTATTGATTTATTAAACCCATTGTGGCGGGAAACATTGCAAAAAGTGCGCCACGATACCTACCATTTGCCTGAGTATGTGTTGGCAGAAGCAAAAAGAACCAAGACAACTCCTGAAGCTTTTTTAATGGTTGATGGCGAAAAGATTTTTTTCCTGCCTTATTTGCTGCGTCAATGCGATGATATACTGCCCACAAAATCAACCGCACAGGGAATTTTTGATGCGGTGTCGCCCTACGGGTATCCCGGAATTTTATTAAGTGAGGCCGCAGCTAGCACGCCTGGGTTTCCAGATTCGGCGATCGATGAGTTGAAGCGGACATTCAGGAGCAAGAATATATGTGCCGCTTTTTTTCGGCTTCATCCCATCCTCAACGACAACATAAATCAAATATTTAAACCAGGCACTGTCACTGAGAATGGCATCACGGTATCCGTTGACTTAAAACTTTCTGCCTCTCAAATTAAATCGCGTACTAGAAAAGGTCATAAAAGTACAATTAATAAGTGCAAACGATTGGGTTTGACGACAAGAATAGTTCCTTATTTAGAATATCTCAATGAATTTATGGCAATTTATGAAGAGACTATGGGGCGCGTTGAAGCCAGTCAATCTTATTATTTTGGACGCAGTTATTTTGAAGATTTATCAAAATTAGGCGACGGCATTCATTTATGCCTTGTAGAAAAGGGAGATCAAATTGCCAGTGCTTGCTTGTTTCTGGAATGCGGTGGCATAGTTCAGGCTCACCTCGGGGGAAGCAAAACCGAGTTTTTGAGCGAGTCTCCTTTTAGTTTAGTATTTGATTACGGCAGATACTGGTCTCAAGAACGAGGCAATGAGTTTTTTCACATGGGAGGTGGTGTGGGAGGATCAAATCAAGATAGTCTCTATATATTCAAGTCTGGGTTTTCTCAACAAAGGCATCTTTTTTTTACAATGCGTCTGATTACAGATGAAGAAAAATATTATCATTTGGTAAAATTGCGGGCAAGCGCTTTGGAGACGGATTCTGCAACACTGCTCAATTCAGGGTTTTTTCCTGCCTATCGTGCTTTACCATAACAGCAAGCTCGTAGTAAATAAGCCTGGTTAGAAGTCATGCTCAAACAAATCCTCCTCTCAACACCTCACATGGGTTCCCTCGAACAGGAGTTCGTCAAAGAAGCCTTTGATACCAACTGGATCGCCCCCGTCGGCCCCCATGTAGACGCTTTCGAGCAAGAATTCTGCCAAGTAGTTGGCGCTAAACACGCAGCGGCTGTTAGTTCCGGTACCGCAGCTTTGCATTTGGCTTTACAATTAATTGGTGTCGGTTCGGGAGATGAGGTTTTTTGCTCGACTCTGACTTTTATTGCAACTGCTAGCCCGATTACTTATTTGGGCGCAAAACCAGTTTTTATTGATAGCGATCGCACTTCTTGGAATCTGAACCCCGATTTGTTCAGAGAAGCGCTTGACAAACGAGCAAAAATTGGTAAATTACCCAAAGCTGTGGTTATCGTACACCTCTACGGTCAAAGTTGCGATATCGACCCAATTGTGGAAGCTTGTAATGCTTATGAAATTCCCCTAATAGAAGATGCGGCCGAATCTCTAGGGGCTAGCTATAAAAACCGATCGCCTGGAACATTTGGTAAAATCGGCATTTTCTCATTCAACGGCAATAAAATAATCACCACTTCCGGCGGCGGAATGTTAGTTTCCCATGACCAAAAACTGGTAGAAAAAGCTCGTTTTTTGGCAACACAAGCCCGCGACCCCGCTCCTCATTACCAACATTCAGAAATTGGCTACAATTATCGTCTCAGCAATGTTTTGGCGGGAATTGGTCGCGGTCAATTACGGGTTTTGGAGGAGCGAGTGGAAGCGAGACGACGCAATTTTGACTTTTACAAACAAGCTTTAGGAAATTTGCCGGGAATCAAATTTATGCCGGAAGCTGCTTTTGGAAAAGCTACTCGGTGGCTGACTTGTTTGACGATCGATCCGGCAGCTTTCGGTGCAGATAGAGAAGAAGTTCGCTTAGCGCTTGCTCAAGAGAAAATAGAAGCGCGTCCGGTTTGGAAACCTTTACACTTACAACCAATATTTGCTGATTGCGAATGTATTGAAGGTGCGGTGGCGGAAGAGTTATTTGAGTACGGGCTTTGCTTGCCTTCTGGCTCTAATTTAACTGATGAAGATTTAGAGCGGGTGATAAGTGCGATCGCCCAAATTCACAAAGAAAATCGATGATATAGCCCAAGGAAGTTCGGCAAGAGATTCTGTAACCGATGTAACGGAGACAGGAAGAAGAAAGATGCGATCGCTATTAGATGCCCAGCAGCTTCTTCAAGAAGTTAGGGATTTGGGTATTCTGTCTTTTGATTAATTTTCTTGCCATTCTTGCAGGGCGATCGCAATTCCTTGTTTCAATCTTGGTTCGAGACTCTCTTGTTTCACTAAGTTTTCTAATTTCTGCCTGGCCTCGGCAGCACCTAGCTGTTTGAGCGCTGCCATGCAGTGCAGCCTGACGCTGCTGTCTGCGTCGCCCAACATTGAAATCAGAGCATCTAGCCCTCTCATATCTCCTAATTTTCCTAAACCTAAAGCTAAAGATTTTTTGCTAACTGCCTCCTGCACTGCCGGATGATCTGTTCTCAACAAATCAATCATAATTTCAGCAGCAACAGCTTTTAATTCCGGCTTTTCTACTCGCCCTAAAACAGTGACTATCTCTTGATAAACAGTAGAATTTATGTTAGTAAATTGGGTTATTAAGGTCTGATGCAAATATGCTAAAGCGGTTGCAGTTTCCATCCAGCTTAGGGCGCGCACAGTTTCGATTTGCAATTCAACCGGAGTTAGGGGCGATCGCAGCAATTCAAATAAAGCAGCCGCTGCAGCATCGGTTTTCACTCGCCCGATCGCGATCGCCGCTTGCTGACAAACTTCTAATCGAATGTCCGAAAGCAACGGTTTGAGCAAGTTAACTAAATCTAATTCTGCGTCTAAATATGCGCGCACCCCGAGAGCTCGCACGGCTTCTTTTCTGACTCCTGTCGCCGGATCTTTGAGTGCTGCTACCAGTACCGGCGGGATGCGGGAGTCGTGAAAGCTGCTCAGGGCCTCGATTGCGTGCGCCCGCACCGCCACTTGAGAGTCTCCGACTACGCTCAACAGCGGTGGGATGGTTTCGGTGCGCCGAATTTGGGCGAGTGCTGCTGTGGCAAACTGTCGCGAGTCTTCTTGGAGTAGGAGAGTTGCGAGGGATTCTATGGCTGTCGGGCCGAAATTCCCTAGGGTTTCGGCGGCTATTTGGCTCAATTCTTCGTCGGAATTTTTGACCAATTCTACTAAAGCTTGAATCACTTCCGGGCGATCGAACTTTCCGAGAATGCGGGCAGCGAACCACCGGGGCTCGGTGTCTGCGTCTTCGTCTTCGAGTACGGCAATTAAAGGTGCGATCGCGCCATTTCCCAGATTGGGCAATACTTTAGCAATTTCCCAGCGGTCTTGAAAATCGCCCCATTCTAAGGCTTCTATTGCTAAACTGACAGCTTGCTCTAAAATGTCTTGTTCCTGCGGCTTGCCACCCTTGGCTGTCACTTGCTGCAAGCATTCGACTAACCCAGGCCAGTTTTGGTGATCGGCAGCGACTTGCGCTTTTTGTAAAAAATTATACATAATTTTAAATTAAGTTTGAGCCAGAAGCGAGATTTTTTGCTGCTAAGTCAGAGCGGGAGGGAGCTACTTTTTAGGAATCTTTTGGTACAATTATCCATTTTTTAACATTTTTGTCAATCCATCATAACTGGTAAAATGGAAGTAAAGCATTAATTTCATGCAGTTAAGGCATCAAGCTATACTTTTTGTAATTTAAAATACGCAATCTTCCTATTTAAAAATAAACAAATGAAGAAAGCTCTACTTCTAGTAAACCAGCACTCCCGAAAAGGGCAAAAGCTATTATCTCAAGCCACTGTAGAATTAGAAGCACTGGGTTTTGAGTTAATGGTAGAATCTACCGACCACGCCCACGAACTTTCCGACACTATTCGTCGCTACCAAAATCGAGTCGAATTAGTAATAATTGGGGGTGGCGACGGCACTCTCAACGCTGCCATAGAAGGTTTGATAGACACCAAGTTACCCTTGGGTATTTTGCCGATGGGAACAGCTAACGACCTAGCCCGCACTCTGGGAATTCCTACAGATTTATCAGCAGCTTGTCAAGTAATTGCTAGCGGTAAAGTTCGGCTAATAGACTTGGGTTGGGTGAACGGCCAACATTTTTTTAATGTTGCGAGTTTGGGATTGAGCGTGCAAATTACCCAGAGGCTGACTAAAAACGTCAAGCAGCGCTGGGGAGTTTTAGCTTATGCTTTTACTGCTTTGCAGACAATTTTGTCAGCGCGACCGTTTCGAGCAGAAATTAAGGTAAACAACCAATTTTTTTATGTTAAAACTATTCAAATTGCCATTGGCAACGGCCGCTATTACGGCGGCGGCATGACAGTTGCCGAGGATGCCACAATCGACGACAGGCGACTGGATTTGTACAGTTTGGAAACAAAAAACTGGTGGGAAATCATTGCTTTGCTGCCGGCTATGAAGCAAGGCAATCATACCAGTCGGCCTAACGTTCGCACGTTGCAAGCTCAAGAATTTGAGGTTAATACTAGCAAACGCCGTCCGATTAATACTGACGGTGAAATCACAACTTACACCCCTGCCAAATTCCGAGTGATTCCCCAAGCTTTAGCTGTTATAGCTCCTTCATGACTCACAACTAATATAATTATGTTGTGGAACAGGCCGGGAAGCCTTTTCATATATTAGCCACGGGCAAGATGCCGGTGCCACAATTAATCAGTTAATAATCGCCTCCAGCGCCATATTGCCACGCTTCAACTAATCGGTTAAAATAGTATTGCTGCTCCGGCGCTAATTTTTTTACCTGCGGTTCTAAGGCTTTCCCCAAAGGCTGCAATCCCGTATAAACCCCTAAATTTACATAATGAATCATCCAATCGAGCAAGTTGGCTATTCCCACCTGCGGGATAATTTTCATAACTAATCCGGGATGGCTTATTGCTGTTTTAAATAGGGTTTGGGACAAAGCCGGAAACAGCACGATATCTTGAAGAAACGGTTTGAGTACCGGTTCTCCCAACTCTTCCATTACCTGAAATACGGCAGCCAAAAGTTGATTGATTTGATTGGGGTCTATTTTTTGATTGATCGCAGCACTCATCGAACGCTGGAACAACCAGGTAACTGATAGATTCGGCTGGTAGGGTTGCAAAAGTGCGAGGGAATTTTTGCTGAGACTATCGCTTGTCAAAGCTTCCTCAATTCCTAGAGTCAAGCGTTTGAGGTGGCGCACCATTGCGCCGAAACCGCCAAAGCTGAGGGGAGATTGGCTACCGCTGCTGTCTCCGACTGGGAGTATGCGATTCCAAGGCGTTTTCAGAGGACTTTGGCGATAGCAGGGGAAGAATCCGTAGAGTGCTCTTTGGAATTTTAACTGTTCGAGTTCGACGTTTTGATATTGGGGAAGCAAGCGCAAATACTCTTCAAATAATGTTTGTAAACTGAATCTTTCTGTGTCGGCGTCTATGTAGGTAAATAAGTAGGTTGTTCGGCCGTCTCTGGCTGGAAATGCTTCCCAAAAATATTGGCACTGATTTTGCATTGGGGTGAAGGATGCAAATATATCGCCAGTGTCGTTTTTGGGGTATCCTTGAGCGCAACTGCCGACTACTAAACATACGGCGTCTGGTTTTTTGCCTTGTCTTGCTTGGCGCACAATGGGCGAAAAATGTCCCATTGCGTCTAATAATAATCGGGTTTTAAATAAATTTGTAGCAGGTTGTGTATCGGTATTTGCAGATTCTACCAGGACTCCATCCGGGTGAATGGTGGCTGTTTTAAATGGTGTATTTTCAAATAGCTTTCCTCCGGCTTGGAGAAATCGCTGTTTCAAGGTTTCTAGGAGGTAAACTGGGTCTATTCCGATGTTGAGTACGTCGCGCACCCAGATGTCGGGGGTGTTGGCAAAGCTGATGCGGGCTGGGTTGTATTCGGTGGCGATCGCCTTTTCTATCTCTTCAACAGATAGCAAATTTAGTTCTAAGAAGGCGTCTAATTCTTTGCGAGAAATGTTCCATTCTTGCTCGCGCCCTCGCAGGGTACCGCGTTCGAGCAGGGCTACCCGCCAACCCCGCACGGCTAGGGCTGTACCGATTAATATTCCTAGGGTTCCACCGCCGATAACTAAGTCGAAGTCCAGGGTTTCCAGGGGTTGTTGGCTATGTTTGACTGCTTGGGGTGCTGGTGCGGTGTTTTGTTTGAGGTTTTCCCAGAGTCGATCGACTTTTCTCAGGCCTCCGAGGGCGTCTCCTGGCAGTTGGGAGAGGATTTGTTCGGTGAGGGACATCGGGTTTTAGGATTGAAGAGTGGTGGATTTTTTATAATTTAGCTTAGATTAACATTTGCGACAGTTTCAGGGCTGACGCATGAGGGTTATAAACCCGCTTTCTACGAATTTTGCGACGAGGAACCAGAAGTATACGAAGAAACGAGGTTTTTGAGGTCGCGAGTGCGTAAGCCAACTAAGTTTTTATAATCATACAGAGAAACCCGGTTTCTGAAAAAAAACCGGGTTTCTACCCCTCGTTGGTAAGTCTAAGGATTATGTTTAATCAGCCGTGCTTAATTCTTCAACTCGCAGCCGATCGCACAAAATTCGCTCGCACACTATAGCACCCGTATCCGCACTCCTGCAAACTTCTAACTGAGCTTCCGGCAGTGCTTCAAACAAAAAACGTTCCCCCGGAAACACCGTCCTCTCAAAATACCAATTAGGAATATTTGTAATGCGAGCGATTTGCACTTTGCTAGTATTATTAAGATACCAACACAAAATGCGCGTATGACCTTCGGAAATTACCTGATTTAGTGTCAAATTCATCTTTTTAACTTGTGTGTGCAATTGTGCGAGCGATCGGCGAAGGACCTAAGCTTAGTATAGCAGCTTCCCAGTTAAAACACAATTTTTTATACATTTTTTTTACCATTTTTTTTACATTGTTTGGGTTAATTAATAAATTTCACGGGGGAAACATCAGCGCCTTCCCCCTATTCCCAAGAAGGTGCAAAAGCCGGCATTGCTAAAGTGCAAGATTTCCATCCTCCTCTAACAGGTGCGTTCAACAATTGACAGTGACCGACTGAACCTCTTGCCTGTTGGTAGTGACCGCAAAAATTACACTTGGAAGCCGGATTGCAAGCGCGCTCGCTAATCACAAGGCACGGCTGGTTTTGGGTTTGGTTGCGCTCGATAGTTAAAGTGTTCATTAAATTACTTTTTAAATGTTCAGTATTAAGTATGGCGGCTGGAGTGCAGTCGTTGCGTCTATCTCAAGGCTTACTTCGCCTTTAAGATTTGTTTAGGGATCAATAGAAAATATATTATTTTGGAGATAATCAAGCTAGGGAGCAATTGAATTTCCTTCCCATCGCATTGGCGGCCCCAGCTTTAGTGTCGATCGCGCTTGCTGGGGATATACTTCCTCAGACAGAGTTAATTATCCTCGCCTAACTTGCTGAACAAATCGGCTAAAATTGTATTAGAAAATAAAAAACCTTCGGGATCGCTCAACCTCAAATGGCCCGAAAGTGGCAGTTTCGCGCCCTCGCCTAAAGTTGCGTGAAGCGGAGCTATCGCGTAGGGAATCGCCCCATCCGCAGTTATAATTTCCACCCATCCTTGCCGCCAGTAGGGCTGCAAACAACGCCAAATTTTATCAACCGTTTCCTGAGTAAACTTTTGAGTCAGCGCCGACAGGCTAACTCCTTCTGCTAGACGCAAACCTAGCATCAGCGTTTCTAACAAAACGTCATTTTCTGAAACTTGAAAATTTGGCTCAATTGCTGGGTAAATATCGGGCTGGGTTTCCCCCCCAATTTGAGGAGTAGCTGGGGAATTGAGGCCAGACATCGATCGCACCCACTGATAATATTCTTGAGTTTTGCGAGGCCTTGTCAACCTCCGGCCTTCCACGTAACTCGCCGCCCCCATTCCCAAGCCGTAATAAGGCCGATTTTCCCAATAAACGCGGTTGTGGCGGCACTGATAGCGATCGCGAGCGTAATTAGAAATTTCGTAATGTTCGTAGCCAGCACCGGTCAGAATTTCCCGCGCTAAACGGTACATGGCAGCAGCGGTTTCATCTGCTGGTAGCGGCTGCGCGCCGGCTTCAAAGTAGCGCCCGAAAGCAGTTCCCTGCTCAACAATTAAGTCGTAACTCGACAGATGAGTCGGGCTAATTTCCACCGCCGATTTCAGGGAAGCTTCCCACTGTTCTAAAGTTTGGTGCGGCAGTCCCGAAATCAGGTCTAAACTGAAATTGACAATACCAGCCGATCGCACTATTTCCACTGCTTCAAAAATATCAGCAACTGAGTGCGATCGCCCGCAAGCTTGCAGCAAATCATCCTGAAAAGCCTGCACTCCCAAACTAACTCTATTTACTCCCGCCGCTGCATATCCCCGCAACTGTTCTAAAGTAAACGTACCCGGGTCTATTTCTATAGAAATTTCCGCCCCAGCAGCAATCCCAAATTTGCCGTCGAGAGTCTCTAAAATATTGCTCAACTGACTCACAGAAAGCAGCGAAGGCGTGCCGCCACCAAAAAAAACTGTTTTCAGAGATGCGCCTAAATTTTTTGTTTCTTGAATTTCTTGACAGAGTACGGCAACATATTGCACAATTGTGCCGGAATTATCGCCATTTTTGCGATCGCCCACCACAAAAACCGGAAAATCGCAGTAGTAACAGCGGCGGCGACAAAAAGGTATGTGCAGGTAAGCCGAAGTGGGAATGCTGGGATTTGTCGCTTGCACACTTTTTTTTAATTTAAATGTTAAATAATCTGTGGTAGGGTTCATTACATTTCAAGCCAAAAGCGCAACTTCAAATCTAAAGTTTTAATTAAACCATCATGAATAATTATGTATATTATGACATTTGCTTACCAAAAAAGCGCTGCGAACCATCGGCTCTTGTAATTTAACCTCGTACCAGTTTCGCTGCGTCACAATTCCCGAACAGCCCGCAGGGCGGTTTATTCGCACCTCGTGCCTGCTTTCGCCCCGGCGTGGTAAACGCCGATATGCTCGATCGCACATCCCTCAGAGGGTACAACCCCGAAATATAAGTTTATGAGAATCCTTGAGTAGATATAGCGAGATCCGACCAAAGCATGAAAACAAGTATCAGCACTGGAAAGATATAATAGGAATAAATTCATTAACCTAGAACTAATGCTAGACGCAATCATAATAATCTCATTCATAATCGCAGGCGGAGGTATCGGCTATTACGGAGTCGAACTCCTGCCGAGCAATCTGCTGCTGCAAGTTACAAATATACAAGGCTTAAGTTCTGTACTAGGTTCCTTTGGAGCATTAATCGGCTTCGTGATGGGATTAGTGGCTCAAACAACCTACCGCCGGCTGGAAAAACAAGTTCGCGATATGCCAGTGGAGATGTTACTGACGCGGGCGATCGGCTTAATCATCGGACTGCTAGTAGCAAACTTAATGCTGGCTCCGCTATTCCTGCTGCCAATACCCCGCGAGTTCGGCTTCATCAAACCTTTAGTCGCAGTCTTGGGTAGCGTCATGTTCGGCTTCACAGGCGTCAGTTTGACAGACACCCACGGCCGCGCTTTCTTGCGACTGATAAACCCCAAAAGCTTTGACACGGTGTTGCTAACCGAAGGTACTTTCAAACCAGCAACTGCCAAAGTTGTCGATACTAGCTGCATTATTGACGGCAGAATTGAAAACTTGCTAGAAACAGGTTTCCTCGAAGGTCAAATTATCGTGCCGCAATTCGTGCTCCAAGAACTGCAACTGGTAGCTGATTCCGCCAACGATCAAAAGCGAGTGCGCGGACGCCGCGGCTTAGATGTACTCAACCGTATCAAAGAAACATATCCAGAACGGATTCAAATTCACTCGGCTGACTACGAAGATATTGCCACAGTCGATGCGAAATTAGTCCGCTTCGCTTTGGATATCGACGGTATTTTGCTCACCAACGATTACAACTTATCGAAAGTAGCAACCGTCCAAAAACTGCCGGTTTTGAATATCAACGATTTGACTCATGCGGTGCGCCCGACTTATTTGCCGGGAGATACGATCGAACTAAAAATCCGCAAAGAAGGCAAAGAACCCTCTCAGGGAATCGGTTACTTGGATGACGGCACAATGGTTGTCGTAGAAGCAGGAAGCAGCTATGTCGGCGGCGAAGCCCGAGTCGTAGTCACCAGCGCCCTGCAAACAAGCGCCGGCCGCATGATTTTCGCCCGCCCTCAAGAGTCCGTTATTGTTTGAAACAGAGTAACAATGGCCAGGGCAATCAGAATCAAATATTGCGATCGTTGTTCCCAATCTGCCCCGACTCTCTACCCCGCCCGGTATGACGAGTCGGGGCAGTGGTTTTTTTGTGTCTTAAATGTTGGGTGTGATCGCCATTTAAAACCCACATTCCGCAGATGTGTGTGGAATTTTTTTATCAGTTGTAAAAAGTTGGAGTCAAAAAGTTTTTCCGTTTAACTTATGCGGTTTTAACGTCACGGATACCTGTCAAATCTCCCGCAATCAACTAAACTGAAATAGTTGACTTTTTTTAATAGATTTATGGCGCTTTTTTCGCGAAGTAACTTAGATTTTTAGCCAAGATAAATCCAGCCAAGAGCTAATCATCTTGACTAATAAATGTGGATTATTCACCAAGATTTACAGCTTAATGGAGAGCGTCATCCACCTGCAAACATTACATAGTACCGACTGCAATACTGTCCTAAATGCTTTAATACATCTTGACGGTCTTGGGTTAAATTACTGACTTGCTTAGGGACTAGCGGAAAAATAAAGTACCAGTCAAATTGGGAGAATCGTGATATCCCATTTCGGTAAAGTTTCAGAACGTTGCCATTCGGGTAAATACTGTTTTAACTCTTTTGGTAAAACTTTTATTCCTTTCTCGTAAGTGGTCAGAACCAAATGTACAATGGGTTTAATTCCTTGCCACGTCATGTTGGCTGCCCAGTTTATAGCAGTTTCAACGGAATCTAAAATAGCACCATTCCAATAATGTTCAAGTGCTGCCCAGCACCGTTCAATTGGATTATACTTGCGCTCGATACGGCGGATAGTAGATTAGTCGGATTCTTAAGCCAATTGTCTGAGATAACTCGACGATGCGTTTGATGAATTGTGTACGATCACTTCTGATTGCCGGACCACCATCAAGGTCAATCACTAATTCTTCGAGTTCGGTGTAATCAGATTGGTTATTGTGCCACCAATCTGTTAGACAATCAACAATAAAATCTGTAGTTTCAGCGGACTGCCCCATATAAATCGATAGTTGGTCACTTTGAGTGTTGAGAATTCCAAAGGGGACTAATATGGCTTGCCACTCCGTATCATGGTCATCTGCTGACTTCGGTTCAAGTGTTCGGGATTTACCACCCCGTGACAGGTTGCCAATTTTTACTTTCGCTTTGGTATCAATTGATATTCGCAGAGAATTGACATTTTGATCGGAGGCTTGATTCTCCTTCAATACATTCTCAAAAATCGCCTCTGTTTCGGGAATTTTTTTCAAGGGCTTGGTTTTTTGTGTTTTTTTAGGCGATACCCCATTCGATTTAAAATCGCGCCAATTGTCTGACGAGAAGGTAATTGCTCACTGTCGTAGTTCTTCTGACTCACTAATGCCACTCGTACCGCGTATGCCGTGATCCGGGCATACAAAAATGTCGATTGAAACTTGGGGTCTGCCTGGGCCTGGGCATCGACTAGAGAGCGAATATCGGCTTCTAAGTTGGGCAGCAAAATTTCACTTTTGTGTCGTCCTCTTCCCCGATAATTATCAACACAAATCAGTCCGGTTCGTCGTTCATGTAAGCCCAGTTGAATACTGTCTCGGTTCCACCCCATAAATGTTTCTACTTTGCGGGCTGAACCATTAAAGTAGTCTTCAGCCACTTTTGCCATAAAGTCTCGACGGCGATAGCCCGTCAGTTTGTGGGCAGCATCCTTAAACGTCGATTTAACTGTCTCACTCAAGATCATTTCTGCCATCCCCATCACAGAGGTCACAACCGCTCATGTCAGATTTTTTGTTTCCTACTCTTCTAGCATGACTGGGATTGTATTTAATTGCAAGCCCCTAAGTATTAGCAATATCGCTAGCCAACTGACAGTTGATTCTGAATTGCCCCATGTAAATTTTACCATTTCCGGCGCGGTAATACCAAGTTCTACCGCCAGCGTTGGGTATCTCCTGACAGTCCGAATATGTCACCTCAAACATCTTGGCGATATGCACGTCATAGAGGCGCAACTGAGCCCCATAAGCAGATTTTGTGGTATTGGTTTCTGACACCGTAAGGGTATAAGTTCCTCCGCTCAAGTTCAAGATAATCTTCAAGGAAAATACTCAAGACTCGTCGAAAGTCGGCGGCACGGCAACCCAGATTAAAGAAAGTAATTAACAGACCGGCAGTTAGCTGCACTCACCAAACGTTTAAAGAACAAGTGCTCGGAGGTAGCGAGTTTGGCACGGCGCCAAATATTACCACGCTCCGAAATGCAACAACTCCCCTGCTGCAAGTCTTAGGCAAGAACAGCATTGGTTAGGCCACATTCGCTCAAGTAGCCAATCAGAAAGCGGTGCGCGTTGTTCCAGTCAACGGTGCGACGCCGGATGCGGGTAACTATCCTTACAAGCGGCAGTTGTACTACGCCTACAAAAATCCTCCTAGCCAAGCAGTTAAGGATTTCTTGGGCTATGCGACTTCTTCGGGAGGACAGAAAGCTATGCTGGCCGGAAATTGAGCCTTTGCAAACCTCCGACATTCAGTGAAATAGTCCACCAGACTGAAGTCTGGCGCTACACAAGCTTGCGTCCGCGCCGGCGGACTTCTTCTTTAACCCACGTAGGTGGGTTTTGTGTGTGTAGCCGCGGTTTCCAACCGCCCGCAACCCTACAAACCTCAAAATACTATTCATTTGTCATTGCTGAACTGATAGGCTAATATTCGATGTAATTTAAAACTTAAGGTTTTTCTGTGAGCAAAAGTCGCGAACCCGTCGAAAGTTTACTTCTCTACTATTTATTCAAATGGTCCATTGTCAGCCCGATGCTGCACCTGTACTTTCGAGGCCGCATCTACGGTGCAGAAAATGTTCCGACAGAAGGGCCTGTGGTAGTAGTCAGCAATCACGCCAGCGATTTTGACCCGCCGATTTTGTCGAATTGCATGAGGCGGCCTGTCGCATTTATGGCAAAGGAAGAGTTATTTAAAGTTCCTATTTTGAAACAGGCAATTACGCTTTACGGTGCTTACCCAGTCAAGCGGGAAAGTGCCGATCGCAGTGCTATTCGCTCGGCGATCAATTCTTTGGAAAATGGCTGGGCGACGGGTGTATTTTTGCAGGGAACTCGCACCCCAGACGGCAGAATTACTGAACCGAAATTAGGTGCTGCGCTGATAGCTGCTAAGGCAAAAGCGCCGCTGTTACCTGTTAGTTTGTGGGGAACTCACGCGATTTCGTCGAAAGGTTCGGCAGTGCCGCGTCCGGTGCCGCTGACGGTGCGAATTGGCAAGCTAATTGAAGCGCCCGGTTCCTCGGATCGCGAGGAGTTGCAAGCGCTGACTCAAAGATGTGCGATCGAGATTAATGCCATGCACGATTTGGGTCGCTGATTTTATAACTTTTGTTGCTGTTTTTCAGGTTATATCTACAGATAGATGAATGCTGAAGATAAACATCGAAAAATATCAATATAAGTGATTGAAAACAAGCGCAATAATTAGGCTTGAATTTGACTTTCCTTTGATAGGAGATAAGAAGAAAGATATGGTAACAAGCAATCAAACCCGCGCGTTGGGATTGTTTTCTAACCGCGAAGATGCGGAGCAAGCTCTGACAGAATTGAAATCTTCCGGGTTTCCAATGGATAAAGTTTCGGTTGTTGCTAGGGATGCAGGCGAGTCTGTAGGCGAGACTGAAACGATCGCTCAGGTGGGCGATAAAAATCTAGACACAGGAGCAGGAGTGGTAGCAGACACTCTGACAAATAGTGCTTTAGCCACCGTGCTAGTGGGTCTCGGAAGTTTAGCTATTCCCGGAATCGGGCCGATGATTGCAGCGGGCACTTTGGGCGCCTCACTGTTGGCTAGCGTAGCAAGCACTGGCGTCTCGGCAGCGGCTTTCGGTGGAGTGGTGAAGGCATTCACTGACTTGGGAATTCCCGAAGAAACAGCTAGAATTTACACCGATCGCCTGCGGGCCGGCGATTATTTGGTGGTAGTAGATGGCGCTGAGGATGATATTAGTCGGGCTCAAGGGATTTTCAGCAGTCGGGGCATTCAAAATTGGGGCGTTTTTTAAACAAGAATTGTGCACCAAGTCTATCCCTAGGGCGATGCACACCTCACCATTGGTGACAACAATCCGCTCAAATTTAGTACCAGACTTTTCGGTGAAAATTAGCGCATCGATCCCCCCTAACTAAAAAAGGGGGGAAGCGGAAACGGTGTTTCGTCCCCCGGGAAGGGTATTGAGATTCGGCTAAAACCGCGATCTAGATGCGGTTTTAGTCTGAAGTGGACATTCATTCATTGCCCACGCGCTCCCTACAGGTAAATTATTGATTTTTATCGCTCATCTTTTGATGCTGAGGCGGTGACATAAGCGACAGCTAAAGGCGAAATTTTTTCTGTAACTGCTGCGATAACTTGGCGATCGAAGTCAGTCCAAACTCTGGGGCGATCGAACCTACAAGGCTGCAAAACCCCCCACAATAAGCCGTCAGCACAAAGGTGAGCGTGAATCAAAGCTCGATGTCCGAACTCTTTTGCCTCAAAATCTTTGTTGACAACTTCAGGATTTGCTGTTTCAACATCCTCAACAAAAATCGAAGGTTCAGTTCGCAAAGCTGCTGCAAACAAAGGGTCTTCTTCCCCTAAAGATTCCGGTTCTTTTTTCCATTCTGCGTCCCAAACCTCTGGAATGTTCGAGTTGTGACGCCAGCAGTAAGGTACTCTGCCCATTTGCGTTTCAGGATTGCGGAGGTAGAGAAAGACCCGATCGCAATTTAACACCTCCCCTAAAGCCGGCACCAAAGCCGAAAAAACAGCATCCGGCGTTTTGCTGTCACTCAAAATTTGCTCTAGAACTTGTGGCAGAATTTGGTCGGTCATTAACTTTAGCTTTTGAAGTTCATCTACTAATTTTAAACTACTCCTTCTTTTCTCTTCTCTCCTTTTACCCATTTGTTATCAGCGTCTTCCCGATGCCTTAAATCGCTATAGAAGACAAGTTTTAAAACCAGAGGGAATGGGAAAAAATTTAAAACTTGCTCAATGCTTTCCTTTGTTTATTCAATTCTGGCTTGGCTGAAGTCAGCACCCGTATAACCGGTTGTCAGCCAAAGAATAGCCCTAGCACCGTCGCGAACAGCTTTTTCCACCGGTTCGGGGGTTCGCCCAGACGGAACTGCCACAGGCTTAAAACTAATGCCTCGACTGCCGAGTACGATTTCGCCGATAATCTGAGCTCGCCGCATATGATCGTCAGAAGTGATCAGATACACGCTCTCAATCCCTTGAGCTTTCAATTCATCTACCAGGGTGGTAAAATTTGTTACCGTGTCCACCGCTCTGTAGTCTAAGTGCAGGCGATCGGACTCAATTCCCGCTTCTGAAAATACCCATTCCGCGAACTCCGGATTGCTCCCAGACGACACCCAAATCGGCAATTCAGGATGAGCCCGAGCAAATTTGGCGGCAAACACCTCTCGCTCCGTAGCCCCACCTAGAACTAACAAAGCTTGGGGTCTCTGAAATTCGCTCTTAACCTGCTGATAGCCAAACCAGCACGCCGTCAAAAGCCCTACTAGGAACCAAAAACTGCGTGAAGTGTTCAAACGCTTGTAACGCTGCGTGTTTGAGTTGATTCTTAACCACATCTAAACCTATAAAAATTTTATGTAACTCACAAAGGAACCATAACAAAAAATACCGCACGTATAGCCCACTAACAGGAATTAAAAATTAAAATTAAAAAAAGGGTCGGGGGATCATAGATTTTAGATTTTAGATTTTAGATTTTAGATTGACTCTACGCTTGTGGTGGGGCTTAAACAGGTGATTTTAGATTTTAGATTTTAGATTTCAGATGGATTCTATAGATGTTCTGCGTAAGTCCTCATCTTCAAGCAAGTATTCGTCTGTGGGCGAATTCGTTAGCGGATATGCAAAAAAGAGGGGCAAAACTTAGGCTTACCCCTCCTGCTGTTAATTTTTCTTGATTTTTAACGGGACTGGCCGGGTTCGAACCGGCGACCTAGCGCTTCAGATTTGTGTGAGTTTCCCCACTCTCTGGACTATACCTTCACCATATGCTTGCAGCTTTTAGGTGGTGACCGTCTAGTCTCTAAACCTTCCTGATTTCAATATAGGCGATTGTTTAATCGCCCTGAACTCAGGCTTGGCTTGGTATTGCCTTAGAGTTATAGGAATCCACGAACTCTTTAGGTTTCACCAAATTTGACCACATTCACTCCCAGAGTTTCCTCGCAGGGTGCCCGATGCTTCAGGAGGCGCTTGCTCTATCCATCTGAGCCACAGCCCCAGTTGCTAAACCGTTTTGATTATAGCAGTTAATGTCGATTTTGAATTTTTTATTTTCGATGATTAGCGATCGCACGCTACCAATTTCGCAGCGATGCGGGCAAAGTTTTCTGCTGCCGTGAGTTTACCAGCACCGTAACAGGCGCGCTGTCTCCATGCGGTGACGGGGAGATGTCCGGGGGGAGCATCTTCGTTGAAGGAGAGCTCGCTGTAATATTTCCAATTTTCCTTGACTCGCCAGCCGACTCGATCGCAAAATTCAGTATAATTTGCCTCGGTACTTTCCCAAATCTGCTGCTGCACGCTTAACCCAAACCGCCCGCTGCTGTATTGTTGCCAAAGTTGGTCGATCGTGCGAAGGTCTGTAAGAGGAAAACTGTCAATATCGGCTGCACTCAGCCAGCCTTCGTCTTGCCTGACAGCGATTTGCAGCAAGATTTCCCAAGTGTGTTCATCAGCTTTGCGCCATTTTCCGGTTTCTAATAGCTTTGTCAGTTGGCGGTAGTCCATCCCCACTTCCGAGATAGCGGGAGTTTGGTCAGGTATGGCGGCTATTTTGTCTTCTAGTCGCAGTAGAGTGCTGACAATCAATTCGGGGTTTAGTTGTTCGAGGCGGTACAGAACCCATTCTAACTGAGATTGAATGTACGTGCGGGCGATCGCACCTTCCTGAAATTCGCTCTGCAACTCATCAAATTTAGCTGACCAATTTTGTTGATTGCGAGCCAATTCCCACATTTGTTTGGCCCACTGCAATCTAACTTGTTCTTTTTTTAAATAAGTTTTGGAAGGCTTAGCACGTTGCGGGTAGGGAGTCAAATCCCAGCCGCAAATCGAGCAAAACTCTGCTTTTTCTTCTATGTATTCAGCACCGCACACTGGACATTTAGACATATTGCCATAAATTCGGTTGCCAAGTAATTATATTACATCGCGTAAATTAACCCTAATTCTATTAGGTACGCACTTTGCACCCTACAATGAGAGTTTTTCTGTACTAATGTGGGCATTTAGCACCCGAAAGTTAGAGTTATTTATACCCCTCTAACAAGGCAAGCGAATAGTAAACAAACTGCCTTTGCCCAAATCTGATTTTACCTCGATCGTCCCGCGGTGAGCTTCGACAATTTGCCGACAGAGGTGTAGTCCCAAACCTGTAGCGGATCTCTTGTGAGTTCCCGAACCAAACCTTTCAAATAACTTTGCTTTTTCGGTGGGAGAAATACCGGCACCAGTGTCTTTTATTTCTATTATTACCCATGCCAGCGGTTGGTTTTTGAAGCTCGTATAAGCAGGTGAATTGGCAGCTTTTAAGCTGACATCTATTGAGCCCTTGTCGGTGAATTTAATCGCATTTCCGATGAGATTTGTTAGCAAGCGGTGGAGTTCCAGACGATCGCCCGGATACTTCGCAATCGGTGCACTTTCTGCACTTTCTGTCAAGTCTAAATTTATCGACAAACCTTTAGCATCGGCTAGGGGAGCTAGTTCTTCAGCTACCTCAGTAATAAGCTGGCGCAAGTCCACTGCAGCGAAACTTAGGGATTTGGCGCCTGCTTCGTAGCGGTAGACTTCCAGCAGCATATTTACGAGCGCGATCAGGTTTTTGTTGCTGCGAACCATCGTCCCGAAAGCGTCGCGCATGGGAAGGGAAATTTCTCCCAAAGCTCCCTGCTGCATTAAAGTTAGCATTCGATCGGCTGCTACGAGGGGCGTCCGCAAGTCGTGAGCGAGTCGGGAGACAAAATCTTCGCGCTGGAGGGCGATCGAATTGCGCTCGTCTACGCTGTGTTTTAGTCGCAGGAGCGATCGAACCCTCGCCAGCAGTTCATCCATTTCGACTGGTTTGCGGATGAAATCGTCTGCTCCCATGTCCAATCCCTGCACTACGCTCGCACTGTCGTGAGCAGTGATCAGCAAAATCGGCATAAACGGCAATTCCTTATTTTCTCGGATTCGTTTAGTGACTTCGTAACCATCCATTCCCGGCATCATCACGTCTAGCAGTACCAAATCCGGGGCTGACTTGTCAATTTGACTCAAGGCAGAAAAGCCGTTTTCCGCCGTGCTAATTTCGTAACCTTCTTCTTCTAGGATTGTCTGAACCAACAAAACATTATCTGGTGCGTCGTCTACCACCAGAATGCGATCGGCTTTTGTGGCATTCGGAACAGATAAATAACTCATTTAATTGTTAGCCTGGAAATAAATACTAACTTTAATATGCCATCCGATTTATCATTTCACATTTTTACACTTGTTAACTCTGTCATAAGGAAGATTTAAAATCTTTATCAAATCTTTTTACTTTTGAGCACTCGGATGTAATATGAGCTACTACTTGGTTGTCATCCTATGCACACCGTCCCAATCATCGGGCGGGGGTACTTCCAAATAGCTCAGGGATCGATCGAGGTGAACTTCCACAGGTCGATCGCTGGGTCGCATTGCTAAAGCCGCTTCAAAATAACTAATAGCTTTCTGAAAGTTTCTAGCAATATAAGCATCCCTACCGTTACTGTAAAGTTCCAAAAACCGAAGGGTTTCCCCATCAATTGGTTCAGAACTATTTTGCAGCAACTCGTAAATACCAACTGGCTGATTTTTGCCCTTAACCCGCACCTTGTCTAACTCTCGCACCCAAATTCCTTCGCGACACAAACTGTATGTAAATTCGCTCAAAATTATATCGCATCCGTACTCCTTTGTAAGCTGTTCCAATCGCGAACTCAAATTCACCGCATCCCCGATTACCGTGTAATCCATGCGCTTTTGGGAACCAATATTTCCCGAAACCACTTCTCCAGAACTAATCCCGATTCCGAAGCGAAATGGATCTGCACCGGGGCGAGAATCATTAAACTCTTTCAAACGCCGGCGCATATCTAAAGCCGACTGCACCGCCATCCAACCGTGACTTTCCGGGGGATTCAGCGGCAGGGGCGCGCCGAAAACTGCCATTAAAGCATCGCCGATAAACTTGTCTAAAATGCCTTCGTAGTGGATAACGGCCTCCACCATCGTCTCAAAATATTCGTTCAGCAGAGATACCACATCGGACGCTCCCAAATTTTCGGTCAGCGTGGTATAGCCGCGAATGTCGGAAAATAAAATAGTCACTTCTTTGCGTTCGCCCACCATCAAGGCGCCTTCGCCCAAGGCCATCACTTTATCTACGACTCCAGGAGTCAGGTAGCGGTACATCGTATTTTTCATCCGCTTTTCGCGGCTGATGTCTTCGAGTACCACTAAACCGCCGCGCACTCCGCCCTCTGGATTTAGCAGCGGGTTGACCGTCAAATTCAAACTGCGTTCAATTACTTTAATTCGAGAGGCGGGGATGGGCAGCGGGCAATAAGGGTGATACAGGGCAGAATTTCGCAGGGCAAATAGAGATTGGGCATTAGCTAATTCTGCCAGCGCTACTTCCTCAGTCCACGCGCGGTTTTCGCCCCAAGCGTAATATAAAGTAGGCTCAGCGCGATCGGGCACAGCCAAAATATAACTTTCTTCTTCTTCTTTTTGTTGTTGGGAATTAAGTGTTTTTTCTACCAACAGTCCCACAGTTAAACTTTGTTCGGGAACGTAATGTCGGGCAGCATTTTTGAGACTGTCTTCTAGTCGAAATTGCAAATTGTCGATCGGCACAACTTCCCAAACATAGCGATTCACCAGTTTATCTTCCCAAATCTGGGGATTGTGTTTGCTTTTAGCTTGATTTACCGGACAGCCCAACAATTCTAGGGCTGCTTCATTGATAGTCACAACTCGCCCCTTCAAATCCGTGGAAATCACTGCATCAGAAAGACTTTGCAGCATATCTTTTTGATACTGCTTTTCCACCATCACGTTCTGAAACAGTTGAGAATTTTGCAACGCCATTCCCGCTTGGGAATTAAACGCTCGCAAAAACTCTTCGTCGGAAGGGGTGAAAGTACCTTGGTTCTTATTAATTAGCTGAGTTACCCCGATCAGCTCACCTTTAGCGTTATGCACTGGCATACACAAGACAGTCCGAGTGCGGTATCCCGTTTGCTGGTCTGTAGAGGGGTCAAAGCGGGGATCGTCGTAAGCATCTGTAATATTTAGAGGTTGACCAGTCGAAGCCACGTAGCCAGCAATTCCCCTATTCGCCGGAAGGCGGACTTCCATCATCGTTGTGCCGTCAGCCTTAGCTAATTTTGTCCAAAGTTCGTTGGTTTCCCGATTTAACAAAAATAGCGTGCTGCGATCGGCTTGCATCAAGTCGCGAGCTTGATCCATCACAGAGCGCAAAGTTGTTTCCAAGTCAAGACTTTGACCCAAAGTCGTGGTGGCTCTCAACAGTGCGGCAACCCCTCGTTGGTTGCGGGCCACGACGTAGAAAGACTGACAGCTTTCGAGAATAATCCCGATCGAATCTGCAAAAGCCTGGAACTGTTGTTCGTCTTCCTCGCTAAAGGAGACTTTGCCAGCTTTATTTAACAGTCGGACCACCGCTACGGGTTCCTCTTGGCTCTTACTGCTAAAAATTGGCATACAGAGCATGGTATCGATCTGGTAGCCCGGTGGTTCGTCTACTTCGGTATTAAAATACTCGTGCGATCGAGCTTCGGCGACATTAATCGATTTTCCGGTTGTTGCTACGTAGCCTAAAATGCCTGCATCCATAGGCAAGCGCACTTCTACATCCTCGCCCGTCAGTGGATCGAGTGTTTTGTGCCACAGTTGATTTTTGTTGGAGTCAACCAAAAAAATTGTTGTCCGGTCTGCTTGCAAAATTTGACCAATTTTGACAGTGAAGGCATCTAAAAGTTGCTCTAAGAGACTTTCGAGTGCTTCATTGTTAATCAGGTCCATCGCCCGGATAAATTGCTGAAATTCAGCCGTGATAAAGTCCAGCAGGCACACTAATTCAGGAACTGGCAGGCTCTTAACACGGGAGGTCAATGCCCCCATAAAATTGACTTGAGTCAGTGTAGCCAGAACGCTACCAGTATTGGAGAATGTCATGATTAACTGCTTGCTCAGAGGGATAGACTGACCGCAGGTCGATCGGCGCGAGATGCGACGGCGGTGCAAACTCTTGAATTTGTTTGCAAGCGCATCGGCACTCGCTTGTCGCTTTGATGAATCGTGAGTTCAAAAGTGGCGCACGCAACTTCAGTTTGCTTGTTATGTATGCTCGATCGATCTTTTTTACAACCTCGATACTGATGAGGGTTCGTCAATTCAAGCTGAACTTGAGTTCGCAAAACGGCTAGCCTGAAAATTAGGTGACAGGCTTTAGTTCGATCGAGAGTGCAGTGTGGATTTGACGCTCTGTGCTCGGCCCCAGCGCGCGGTGTGACTGTTTTAGCGCACTCGGCGACCGTATCCGGTCAGGTAAAGGGCGCTATGAAAGCAGCGCGCAAGGCATTCCTACAGAGCTTACTCATAGTTTAATGGTAAACGCAACAGCAGGATAGCGACGGTAATTTATGCAGCAAAAAAGTTTGATCAATCTTTGAAAACATCCCTCTTCACTACCAACTGACGATCGAACAGCGAAACTAAGCTGGCGGTGAAGTTTCAAGGTGCTACAGATCCTCACATTTAGGCTGCTCTGGGCACAGACTGGGCAAATACCACTGATTGATAGTACCGCTGGAGTTGTGCGGCGGCGGCGGCCCAACCCCAGCGTTCGGCTTCTCGGCGAGCGTTATGGCGCAAGGTTTCCCGTTCTTCGGGATTCGCAAACAGACGCTTGGTGGCGGCGAGTGCTCCTTCTTCGTCGGCGGGGTCAAATAAATATCCGTTAACACCGTCGGTGACGATATCGGGAATTCCGCCGCTGCGCGCCGCCACTACAGGCGTCCCCGCAGCCATTGCTTCTAGGAGCACTAAGCCCAGGGTTTCGGTGCGGGAGGGAAAAATGAAGGCGTCGGCCGATGCGTAAGCTCTTGCGAGTTCTTGCCCCTTGAGGTAGCCGACAAAATTAGTGGGTGTACCGGCAAAATATTGTTCAAGGGTTTGCCGATGCGGACCGTCTCCCACTAAGGCGAGGCGGGCATCGGGAATCGCTGCGAGGACTGGTTTGATCCGTTCAATTTCTTTTTCTGCACCGAGGCGACCGACGTACAGCAGCAGGGGACTGTCTGGGTTATTTTCCGAAAGGCGCGATCGCATTTCTCGATTTGCCAATTCCGGGACAAACATTTCAGTATCTACGCCCCGCTGCCACAAATCTACCCGATCGATGCCGTGGTTTCTGAGTTCTTCCACCATTGCTGTAGAAGTACACAGATTCAATTCTGCTTGGTTGTGCGCTCCTTTAAGCAGTTCCCACAATAAAGGTTCGAGGACTCCGAAACCGTAGTGGTGCAAGTATTTGGGCAAATGCGTGTGATAAGAAGCCAAAATCGGAATGTTGAACTTTTTGCCGTAATATATACCGCCCAATCCCAAAATAGCGGGATTGACAACGTGAATAATATCCGGTTTAAACTGCTCTAATTGCCGACCGACAGCCGGAGAAGGAAGTGCCATTTTTAATTCCGGGTACATCGGCAAAGGCAAACCCTCCACACCGTAAACTCGGGCGCCTTTGTACTCTTTAATCCCGTAATCTGGAGAAAATATCAGAACTTGTTCGCCTGCGCGCTGCAAGTGATCTACAGTGTGAATCAGGCGCGTCACAATGCCGTCTATTTTCGGCAGAAATGTTTCAGTGAAAAGAGCAATTTTCATAAAAATAAGTTACTTAGGGAGCCGATAATCATAGCCAGGGGCCAAGGTCATCGGTAACAAAATACACTGTGTCGCGGGGAGTAAGTCATGGCGTGCGATCGGCTGATTTTCTACACTTCTTCTTTCTGTTGCACTACCGCTTATTTCGAGCGAGAGGTTTTTGGGATAAAATGCCAATTCCCTGAATGCCAATTGATACAATTATCCCACCTAAAAGCCTTCCCACACTTTCGGTCAAGCAATTAATTCTGTGAATTTCCTGTGCTGTTCCGGCAATTTATCTTGCTTTTTAAGTGGCAGATAAGCCTTGGCTAACTCGCCACTAATTTAGATAGATCACTTGGCGTTACAGCAGCTCATTCCGCTATTAAATAATAAGCACAAACTGCCCTCGCTGACAATCCCGGCAGAACCACCAAAAGCAACAGAACGAGAATTTGACTTTGTGCGGCTTTATTCCCCAAAAGCCCGCACAAAAAACCTTATGCCATTTGGCAATTAAGCGCAGAGGACGCATAGGACACAAAACAAAAGATCAAAAAGATAGATATGAAAAATTTAATCTACAACGAAATCCCTTCTGAACTTGCAAACATTTCTCTTCTCTTCCCTTCTTTTCTCTTACTTCGCGCCCTAGCGCTTACGCGCCGCTTCGCTAACGCGCCTTCGCGGTTCGTTAAAAAATCTCTTACCCCGCAGGTAGATACCAGAACTTACTTCCAAGAAACCTTCGGCAAAATCTGGTTTTTATCGACACGGTGCTGATATTTTGTAGCAAAATTCAGCAGAGAATCGAGCAGGGAATCTGAGAGATAGTGCGGTTGCAAACCGAGGTCTAGCAAATTGGTGTTTTTGGCATTGAAATAATGTTCTTCTTTCTCGACTCTGGGATTTTCGATGTTGTTGATTTCTACTTTTAATCCCATTGCCATGCCTGCTTTTTGCACCAAGGAGGCTAAGTCGCCGACGCTGAATTGTTCGGTGAATTGGTTGAAGACGCGGAATTGTCCGGCTTCGGCGGGGTTGGCGATCGCCAATTCCACGCACCGCACGGTATCCCGAATGTCTAAGAAGCTGCGGGTTTGTCCGCCAGTTCCGTAAACTGTCAAAGGATGACCGATCGCAGCTTGGATGCAAAATCTGTTCAATGCTGTCCCGAATACTCCGTCGTAGTCCAAACGGTTGATCAACAGTTCATCCATGCCGGTTTCATCTGTGAGCACGCCGTAGACTACGCCCTGATTTAAGTCGGTGGCTCTTAAACCCCAGATTTTGCAAGCAAAATGGATGTTGTGGGAGTCGTGGACTTTTGACAGGTGGTAGAAACTGCCTGGTTGTTTGGGATAGGGTAGTGTATCCTTGCGGCCGTTGTGTTCGATCGTAATGTAGCCTTCTTCAATGTCAATATTCGGGGTGCCGTATTCACCCATTGTCCCCAATTTCACTAGGTGACACTCGGGGAAGTCTTCGCGGATGGCGTACAGCAGGTTGAGTGTCCCGACGACGTTATTGACTTGAGTGAGGACTGCGTGTTCGCGATCGATCATCGAGAAAGGTGCCGAACGCTGTTCGCCGAAATGGACGATCGCCTCTGGTGCAAATTTTCTCATGCTTTTGCTGAGAAAATCGTAGTTGGTGATGTCACCGACGAACAAGTCGATCGACTTGCCCGTTAAATCTTGCCATCGCTGGAGTCGTTGCTGAATCGGTGCGATGGGAGTGAGGGTGTCGCTGCACAGTTCCAGATCCCAGTGCCGCCGCACGAAGCTGTCGAGGATGCCAACTTCGTAACCTTTGTTAGAAAGGTAGAGTGCGGTTGCCCAACCGCAATAGCCATCGCCACCAATAACCAGGACTTTCATAAATCAACGGTGAATCTTGCTTGCCAATACTGGGTTAATGTACCAGGTATTGGTGCATTCTGAACCTTTAATCAAGCGTGTTCGCCCAGGAGGGACTCTATTTTTTTGGATCAAACCGGAATTTCGTCGGCGAAACTGGCCCGGCGGGTGAATTCAAAGGGGCCGGCCTGGGCTCCCCAGACGTGGGCGTCGGTTTCTGGGTCACGTCCGCGATCGTGGCTAATAAATTTGTCTTGGTCAATCTCGAATTCACTGTCTAGATAGGTTTTTTTGCCCTTTCTGACCACCATGCAGCCTTTTCCGGGTTCGACAGACCCTTTGAAGCTGTTTCCCGTCCACTGCGTAATAAAGGTGCAGCCGGGAAGCAGTGTCAGTTGTGCTTTTTTGATTTCTTGCAGCCGTTGCGGGTCGCGGGAAGCGCCGTAGAATTGTTCTTCGTTTTCTATGGCATAATTTTCGATGTCGATTCGATCGCCCACCGGGACTAATTTCAAAACTCGGACTCGGTACGGTACGTGCAGTTCGATATCGTAGGCTTGTTCTAGGTACAAACTGATCCCATCGAGGAGTTCGACGGGCAAAGGCCTCATGCAGACGCGGATGTGGGCGAAGAATGGCGGGTTTTCAAAGGCTTGGGCTTGGTTGCTGAAGTCGGCAGCCATCCAGCGGGCGAGGGTGACGATATCGGTGGAATGAGTCATTTCGATTTTAGATTTGGGATTTTAGATTTTGGATTGAGGGAGTAGAAATTATTTTAGGGGAAATTCAGGTGCGATCGGGCTTTAAAGTCGTGACTTCTTTAAAAAGTCCGGGATTTGGGTATGCTGTTTTTTTCAGGTGCGCTCACTTATCGGGAAATCATGAAACTACAACCAGTCGAATCTAGCATGATAAAAGCTGTGGGTTATGACGAAACAACTTCTACTCTGGAGGTTGTTTTCAATAGTGGCAAAACCTATCTATATTCTGAAGTGCCGAATAATGTCTATCTAGAACTGATGGACTCTGATTCCAAAGGGAGTTACATGAGAGATTGTGTGATTGACTGCTATCCGTACCAACAGGTGAAGAAACGGCGACGGTAAGTACGGCATTAATCTAGGCGTTTTGAATCTCTAATCGTGATTTTTGCGATCATCATCGACGAACTCTAACCCAGATTTTTTGATTGTGGAGGTGATAGGAACAATTTGAGTCCCTCTCTAGCTCAAGTTATACCAGATAGTTTATCGGAATCTCAATTACAAAAATTGTCCCGCTGCTCACGGTCGAATCACAGGTTAATTTACCCCCATGTTTTTTGATAATAGCATAGCTTACAGATAAACCTAAACCTGTACCACTACCCACAGGTTTAGTTGTAAAAAATGGCTCGAATATGCGTTTTTGAATATCGGTAGGAATCCCACTACCATTATCAGCGATCGCAATTCTTACCCACTCTTTTTCTATGACTTCAGTCTGAATCTTAATAAAAGGATGTTTATTAGTTTTACTAACTTGTTTGAGAGCATCAAGAGCATTACTAATAATACTGATAAATACCTGATTCATCTCACTCGCATAACAGGTGACATGAGGAAGGCTGCCATACTCTTTAATCACTTGTACCTTTGGTTGATTGTCACTTTCTTGGAAGCGGTTTTGTAAAATTAGTAAAGTGCTTTCAAGCCCGGCGTGTAAATCTACAGATTTCATTTCTGCTTCGTCTAAACGAGAAAAATTACGCAAACTCAGGATAATTTGTTTGATTCGTTCGCTTCCGACTTTCATGGATTGCAGGATCTTAGTTAAATCTTCCGTGATAAATGCTAACTCAATTTCCTCAATCTTTGCTTTAATTGCTGAGCTTTTATTTGGATATTCTTGCTGATAAAGTTCCAGCAAATTCAGCAAAGCTTTGATATAATTTTCTGTCGGCTGAAGATTACTATGAATAAAAGTAACTGGGTTATTAATTTCGTGTGCTATCCCCGCTACCAGTTGACCGACGGCTGACATTTTTTCACTCTGAATTAATTGTGCTTGGGTTTGTTGTAAATTTTTCAATGTTTGCTCTAAATCAAAAGCTTTTTGGCTTAACTCTTCTGTTTTTCGCTCTACTTCCGCTTCCAAGGTTTGAGAGTAGTTTTCTACTTGTTTATACAAACGGGCGTTTTCAATGGATATAGCGGCTTGAGCACTAAGAATTGAGAGGGTTTCGATGCGCTCGCTTGTAAACGCTCCCACTGTAAGATTATTTTCTAAATACAAAATCGCGATTAATTTTCCCTGCTTGCTAATCGGAATACATAAAGCTGATTTAGGCTGCTGGGTAATGATATAGCCATCGCCTGCAAATTGAGTGGAAGCACTCAAGTTATCAAAAACCGCCGTTGTTTGACTTCTGGCTACAGAATAAATAAACTTTTGGGGTAATTCTTGACATTCAGCTAAAGGAATATGCCTCTTTTCTGTATGGTTTTGATCCGCTTTCGCCACTACTAACCATTTTGCCTCTTGATCAATCACTAAAATTCCGGTTTGCGCTCCGGCATGGGCGATCGCAATTTGCATCAAAGTCGCTAATAGTTTCTCTAATTCAATTTCCTGTGAAATAGCTTGTGCTGCTTTCATCACCGCCGGAAAATCTAACCATAAATTCTGGGTGTTGCTGTTACTGGTGCTAGTTACGCTTCTCATCAGCGTGGGAGAGATTGTTCCCCCAGATATGATAGCTCGTTTAGTCGGTTGGAGAATAGCCCCTAGTAGTTGGGGATAGTGTTGTTCTAAATAAGCAACTTTCGCCTTCGCACCCCATCGGGTGTAACAGTAATATGCTTCCTGCATATATCCAGAAGCAAATTTTTCTTTGCCCCAGCCCAGATAAAATTTAGCTGCTAGTTCATTAGCTAACGCTTCTTCTTGGATATATTGGTTTTCTTTGGCTCCGGCAATTGCGCGATCGTACAAATCTCCGGCTTCATAATTCTTGCCTAAAACTCGGCATTTTTCTGCCTCTACTAAGTTAACTTTATGTTGGTGATTCATCGGTGCATGGTGCGCCCATTCCGCCAGTGTAGTTTGATGGGTTTTTACCTCCTCAAGAGTGTTAGCTTGCTCAATTTCTGACTGGGTAGAGTAAAATGTCAAGTAGGTTAACCCTGCATAGAAATGGAAAACAGGAGTATGAACTTGTCCTCCTGTGGCGATCGAAGAGCGGTTAGCTTGGACAATGTAATCTAGGGCGTTAGTGTAGTCACCAAAAAGATAGGCAAGCATTAATTTGTAGGCATAAACAAAACCTAGCGCATTAAAATCATTATCCTGATGGTACTTAGGAATCATCAAACCTTCATCGTATGCAGTGCCTTTTAATAAATCCGGTTGATTAATAATTAACCTCAAGTTATGCACTGTTTGTTGTTGCATCTTTAGATAAGCCAGAGCAGAATATTGCTTCAAAGTCGCTAAGACAGAACAGTAATTTTCGATTTCTGGTTCCCAATCATCCAGTTCTAATCCAGCGAAAAACTTATCATAAAAATAATTAAATATGCTGTAGCCAGCATAGAGGAAATCACCGATTTCCATACCAGCTATAAAAGCCTCTTTTGCCATTGGAATTGTAGCCCTTACTGATTCTCGACGATGCTGAATAAAACCACAAAACAACACTAAGGTTACACACTTAAACTTACGTACATTAAACCGATCGAGTAAGCTCAGAGCTACTCGCCCAAAACTATAACCCCTTTCTACCTCTCCCAAAAAAGCAGACAGTACCATACCATAAGTTACATATCCGATGGTTGATGCGGGCGCATTTCCAAATTGAAGTGATAAGCTCACCATTGTGCAGCCAAGCACAGGCAGCAAGGCCGGACTTGCTTGCAGAATGGGCGCAAACAACATTGTTAATAGTTGAATTGATGCAATTGTCCGAGGCTCGCTCATTATAGGCAGGTGAATCAGGTCCTCCATCTGTTTGCCTTCGAGCTGCTTGGTAAGGGTTTGTAGCGCGGTGTTAGTAAAAGCTTCATCAGGTTCAGAGGGCAGTTCAATCCCCAATTGTGCTAGAGCGACTCTACCTACAGTGATCGCTTCTAATATCTGAGTCTTTGCTGTCAGCGCGTTAATTTGAATCTCAAATATTTTGACTTTATCTAGTATTGTTTTGGCCGATCGCAAAACTATATCTGCCATTTCTTCCATAGCATCAAAATCGGCATTCAAGTAGGCAGTTTCAGCGGCAGCTACATAAAGATTTAGGGTTAACTCATGCTGAGTTTGCCAACTGTCTGAGGTTAGCAACTCAATCCCTATTTGCACAAAACTTCTGGCGGCTGAATAGGCTGTAGAATTTCTGGCTTTCTGTCCTGCTGCTAAGTTAAGTCTGGCTAAGGCTTCTCGTTCTTCAGCTTGAGTAATTAACCGACTTCCTAAATTCAAATGCCCGACAATATCAAATAGCTTGTCCTCCTTTTCTATTTCTGATAACTTTTGTTGCAGCAGTTGACCGATTTTGAGATGAGTAGCCTGTTTTTGGTCTGAGGGAATCAGAGAATAGGCAGCTTGTTGAACGCGATCGTGCAAAAATCTGTATCTAGCATTTTGTTTATTAGCATTTTCATCTTCAGGGCTTAAGTTATTATTGCCTTCAACCTGATAAAACTTATAAACATTACTAATCGGTAAAATTACTCCACCCTGCAATGCTCTCCATAAAACTGTCGCTGTCTCTGTTTCCGATTGTTGTGAAACTATTGCCAAATTATGCAAATCGAACTGCGCCCCTATACAAGCAGCCAACTTTAAGACATCCTGAGTTGGAATTGGTAATTTCTGCAATTGCAACGCCATGAATTCAACAACATCATCAGTAATTGCCAAGGCTTTGATTTGGGCAATATCGCACTGCCAATGCTGGATATCCCAATTAAAGGTAATTAAGTTGTCATCGTGTAAAGCTTTGAGGAACTGAGTTGCAAAGAAAGGATTTCCCTGGGTTTTTTGATAGACTAATTTTGTCAAAGGCTGGGCAAGAGATAGTTCGCAATTTAGCGTATCTGCTACCAATCGATTAATATCCGATTCTCTTAACGGCGGTAATGTAATCGTATTTACCGTTGCCCCAGTTTTGAGCAGTTCATCTACGGTTAAGATAAATGGATGCACAGGGGAAACTTCATTATCTCGATAAGCACCTAATATCAATAGATGTCCTGTATCTTGTTGCGTCAATAATGAGAGCAAATTCAGTGATGCAGAATCAGCCCATTGCCAGTCATCTAAAAACATCACTAAGGGATGTTCTTTACTGGTAAAGACTTTGAGAAATTTTTGAAATAATAAATTAAATCGATTTTGGGCGGCTGTTCCTGATAACTCTAGGGATGGTGGCTGCTTATCGATGATATTTTCTAACTCAGGAATTACATCAATTAATACTTGCCCATTGTCTCCCACTGCTGCGATAATATTAGTTTTCCATGTTTGCAATTGTTCTTCTGATTCTGATAATAGTTGCCCCATCAAATCGCGAAAAGCTTCCACGAAAGCCGAAAAGGGGATATTCCGTTGAAATTGGTCATATTTCCCTTTAATAAAATAGCCCCGTTGCCGAACAATGGGTTTATGTACTTCATTAACTACTGCGGTTTTCCCAATCCCAGAAAAACCCGCTACTAGGACCATTTCTGTTGTGCCATTGGCGACGCGATCGAAGGAATTTAATAGTTGATTAACTTCGGCTTCTCTTCCGTAGAGTTTTTCGGGAAATAGGAAGCGATCGCTGATATCTCGCTTTCCTATTTCAAAAGGTTCTATTGTGCCTGTAGTTTGTAGTTGAGCTAGACAGATTTCTAAATCTTGCTTAATTCCCAAGGCACTCTGATAACGATCTTCGGCATTTTTTGCGATCAGCTTACTGACAATTTCTGACAAAGCTAGGGGAATTTCTGAATGAACTTGATGAATGGGTATCGGCTGTTTTGCCAGGTGACAATGTACCAATTCCATTGCATCTTCCGAACTAAATGGTAATGTTCCAGTCAATAATTCATAAAATGTGATTCCCAGAGAATAAAAGTCAGTGCGGTAGTCTATGCCTCGATTCATTCGACCAGTTTGTTCAGGAGAAAGATAGGCTAATGTGCCTTCTAAATTATTAGTATTCTGAATCTCTTGGGTTTCTCTTGGTAGGAGAGAAGCAATACTAAAATCAATTAATTTAATTTCTTTTGTTGCGGGATCGATCAGAATATTCGCGGGTTTTATGTCTTTATGTATGACTCTATTTTGGTATAAATAGTGCAAACTTTCTGTTATATTAAGAGAGATACTGAGAAATTCACCTAAAGGTAAATATTCATATTGGGGCTTTTCATCCGTGGCTGTTTGGAGATAATCAGATAGGGAAATTCCACCAAAGTCTTCCATAACTAAGGCATAGCCATTGCCATATACTTCTAGGGTTAAGGGTTTGATAATACTAGGAAAGTCGAGATTTTTGGCAATGGTATATTGGTTGCGGAATTGAACGAGTTCGTTAAAGTTTGGGTATTCATTTCGTAGTAATTTGATGGCGACGGGTTGTTGGTCGCTGGTACGGATGCCTCGATAGACAAGGGTGCGCGTACCTGTGTATAATTGCTCTGTGATTTGATAATCGGGTAAGTTGGCGATCGCATTCATAATTTTTTAAGCTAATCTTAAGTTATTTTGTATTGCTGCCCAAGTAGCAGGATTTACTTGTCTGGGATAAATTTCTAAAGAAGCTCGATCGTAGCTAACTACTCGGCAAATATTATCAGAGCGTTTGTTAAAACGCCCGCTTTGCAATAATTGTGACCTTATGTAAGTAGGTGCAGATATTTAAACAGAACTTACGCGACGGTGGCTGAGGATGGATAAACTGGCGACTACTCCCCGTACCTGCTCTGGTTTGACTTCTTTGTAGCGTCGCTTTGTTATTATTTGATTTGAGCGATTGCTTTATGGCAAACATAGTTGGATATTCCAATTAATTCAGATGCCAGGGTGAGAGTTTTCACCTATAACTTGTTGCAACCAATAGGTTTAGGTAAATTTAGTAACATATTTGAGTATCGGAGTCTTGCTCTTTTGATTCGCAACAACTTCCAGCCTTACTTTCGTTTCATTTTAGAAGATTTTTCGGGTCTGTTGCTTTGTGCCGAGAAGTATCTTCGGGGTTAGATTAATTAGTGTTCGTCCAGGAATTGTCAGTCAGCCAAGAGTCTCATTAAGCTAATTTAACTCTCAGGTTGTATCGACCGAAGCATTTGCGCGCAAAATCTCCTAGTTTAATCAGAGATTTTTGGGGCGCAAAGACTTCGGACGATCAATACTTTTACCAGAGGTTTCAATCTCTGAGTTCCAAGTCACAAAGCAGGCGAATTAGATGAGTTTCACAGCCCGCAAACCAAACATCAGCACTGTCGCCAAGCCGATCATGCCGCCGAAAATCCCAAAATAAGTTATTGCTCCGCTAAGAGTCATTGCAATTTCTCCAAAACAATCAATAAAAAGACCTATAAGAACTATAATCTAAAATCTAATATCTAAATTAGATAAATATGCAATCCATAATTAAAGTTGACTTGGGGCCACAATCTTACAATGTTTGCGTGCGATCGGGCGGTTTAGACGAACTCGGCAGTCTGATGGGCGATCTAAGTTTGGGCAAAAAAGTGCTGCTGGTGTCGAATCAGTCGATTTTTCGGCAGTACGGCGAAAGAGCAACAGCAGCCCTCGAATCGGCCGGTCTGGAAGTCAGTAGCTGCATTTTACCACCGGGAGAACAGTACAAAACTTTAAATTCGGTGCAGAAAATTTACGGTGCGGCTTTAGCAAACCGTTTAGAACGTTCCTCGACAATGGTGGCTTTGGGCGGCGGGGTGGTGGGCGATATGACAGGTTTTGCTGCGGCGACTTGGCTGCGGGGAATTAATGTCGTGCAAGTTCCGACTTCGCTGCTGGCGATGGTTGATGCTTCAATTGGCGGCAAAACGGGGGTAAATCATCCTTTAGGGAAGAATTTAATCGGGGCTTTTCACCAGCCGCGTTTGGTGTTAATTGACCCGGATGTACTCAAAACTCTGCCGGCGAGGGAGTTTCGTTCGGCGATGGCGGAAGTCATCAAGTACGGGGTGATTTGGGATGCTGAACTTTTTGGGAAGTTGGAGAATTGCAAGCGTTTGGATCAAATGCGCTATGTGAAGGCGGATTTGTTGGCTGAAATTTTGAGTAGGTCTTGCCAAGCTAAGGCTGAGGTGGTCAGCAAAGACGAGAAGGAATCGGGTTTGCGGGCGATTTTGAATTACGGACACACCATCGGTCATGCTGTGGAAAGTTTGACCAATTACAAGGTGATCAATCACGGGGAAGGAGTGGCAATCGGCATGGCTGCATCAAGCCGGTTGGCTGTGGAGTTGGGAATGTGGGATGCTGAGTGCGATCGCCGCCAGTCTGCTTTGATTGAAAAAGCGGGTTTACCTGCCAAATTGCCGGCGGGTGTCGATGTTGAGGAAATTTTGCATACTTTGCAACTAGATAAAAAGGTGCAGGATGGCAAGGTGCGGTTTGTGTTGCCGGTGCGCTTGGGTGAGGCTGCTGTGAGCGATCGAGTGGATGGGGATTTGATTATACAAGTTTTGAAGGAAATGCTTTAGATTCTCGTTTTTGGGGGTGTTTAACCGTCGCTGAACCCCCATTAACGCCGATCGCCAAAGATGTTTTTTCTTTCAATGGGCGATCGGCGGTTGAGTTTAGGAACCGCTCGACTGCGAATTAATTTCCTCCAAAATTTTATCTACTCTGTTAGCCGCTTGAGTTCTACCTTGCTTGATAAATAACTCCTTAGCTTTTGTCAGGCTGGCTACGGCCTCCGCTTGGTTTTCCTTGTCTCCTTGCTGGTACAAACCGACTCCTAAATTGTTTAAAGCATCGGGATATCGATCGTTAATTTTAACGGCTTGTCTCCACTGAACAATTGCCTCGGGCAACTGCCCCTGACTTGCCATCGCCACGCCTAAATCGTTGTGAGCTTTGGCGTGCTGCGGGTTGACTTCAATTGCTTTTTGGAAGAGAACGATCGCATCGCTCATTTTACCTTGCCCCGACAGCATACTTCCCAACTTGTAATAAGCATCCGCTTCTTTGGGATAGCGAGCGATTAGTTGCCGGTACAAAGCTTCGGCATTGACAGCATTTCCTTGACCGTAAAGGTCGTTGGCAGTTCTCAAACCCATCGTGTAGCCTTTACCTACAACTTGGCACTTTTTCTCGGAGTTGCCTTCCTGCTTGCAAATCCTGAGTTCGTCTCCCTTCATCTCGTAGGACAGAACTTCTCGAACAGCAGGGCCTCGGCGCGGTGGCTGCAAGTTCTGCGACTGCAAGTTTTGCGAGAGTTGCAGGGCGATTGGCTCAGCTTGTGCCGGTTGCGCCGCTGCGACACTGCAGATTCCTGCACCCACCAAAATGCTTGGGGCCATCCACCTCAAAGGTTTGAACCAGCGAAACTCTCGATCGTTTTTCATGTCTTTTGTGGAAACGTGTTGTTGATATGCTGGGTTTCACTAGCGCCGTAAGAGTCGGAGCCGATGAGGCCCACCCGATGAAATAGTTAGTTATTAACAGTCGAGATATTTTAGCACTGTGTGGCCGAGTTTGAGTTAAATTAGAGTAGAATTCCGATCGATTCTCAGTCAACCTTAGCAGGAAAATAGAAATGGGGCAGTCTATTCTTACCATGCTCTTTGCGCTCATCCTCGGCTACGCTGTTAACTCAAGCGTCAAAATAGTCAGCGGTGGCGACGAAGCTTTAGTGGAACGTTTGGGTCAATACAAGCGCACCCTCAAGCCAGGATTCCACTTTATCAGCCCCCTGGTCGAAAAAGTCGTCTGCGTGGACACAAGCCGTGAAAGAGTTTTAGACATTAAACCTCAGTCAGCGATCACGGGAGATAATGTGGCTCTCGAAGTCGATGCCGTTGTGTATTGGCGGGTTGTGAATTTACAGAAAGCTTATTATGGAATAGATCAAATTGAAAATGCGATCGCCAACTTAGTGTTAACGACGTTTCGCGCTGAAATTGGTCGATTGCCCATGCAAGACATCTTGGGTTCCCGAGATGACATGAATAAAAAGTTACTCAAAAAGTTGGACGAAGCTACCGAAACTTGGGGTGTCAAAGTAATTCGGGTGGAAATTCAAAGCATAACACCTCCGAAAAGGGTGCAAGAAGCTATGGAATTGGAGCGCGCCACCAAGAGCGAGTGGCAAGCAATGGTCAATAAGGCGATCGGCACTAAGGAGTACATGAGGCTCTTAGTTGAAGCTTTAGACTCTCATCCGAATAGCAAGCAAGTTTTGAATTACTTAGTAACCGAAAAATACTTAGACGCTCAACAAAAATTGGGCGAAAGCGACAACGCCAAAATTCTGTTTATGGACCCGAGGAGCATGAGCGAAGCTCTGGGCGAGCTGATGGGTTCTATGCCCGATGTGACGCCTCCTTCTGAGGGCAGGGAAATAACAGTTATCGAGACTAACACTTCTCAAGACTGATTCCTGAAGATAGCGTCGGCTACCTGAGAGACATCGCCCATTTCTCTGACATCGTGAACGCGCAAGATATCTGCCGAATTTGCGATCGCACCTGTACAAGCCGCCGCTGTCCCCCAAATTCTTTGTTTCGCTTCTGGCTGATTCAAAATGTGACCGATGAAGCTTTTGCGCGATACTCCTACTAAAATCGGACAGTTTAAAACACTGAATTTTCGCAACTCGCGCAGGATTTCTAAGTTTTGACTGTAAGTCTTGGCAAAGCCAATACCAGGGTCGATAATTATTTGAGATTTGTCAATCCCCGCAGCAACTGCCGCCGCAATTCGACTCTCTAAAAATTCCTTAATTTCCCCAATTAAATCCTGATAATCCGTGAGTTTTTGCATTGTCTGGGGAGTTCCCCGAATGTGCATTAAAATTATTGGCACTTTTAACTTAGCAACGGTTGACAGCATTTCTGAGTCAAAAGTTGCTCCCGAAATATCGTTAATTATATCCGCTCCGACCTCAACCGCAGCTTTGGCAACCTGCGCTCTGGTAGTATCGACAGAAATAGGAACTGAGCCAAAAATCTCGGCTTTTTGCCGCAGTATTTGTACGAGAGGTATAACGCGATCGATCTCCTCTGCTAAGGATATTTCCACTGCACCGGGCCGAGTAGATTGACCGCCAATATCAATAATATCAACTCCCGATTTTACCATGTTTTCCGCTTGCGCCAAAGCAGATTCTATGGTATAGAAATCTCCGCCGTCGCTAAAACTGTCAGGGGTAACATTTAAAACGCCCATTAAATAAGTACGTTTTCCCCACTCGAAAACTTTATTTCTAATAATAATTTTTTCTGGGTTATTTGTCATGGCGATCGGGGGATTTGAGATTTGACTGGACGCACGGGTAGCCAGAAACCGGGTTTTTCACTACAATATTTCGTTGCAACCCACAGATTCTGTAAAAAACCCGGTTTCTTTGATTATTAATGCGTTCAGGACTGTTCAACCAAAACTTAACCAGCTAAAAACAGTGTCAACTGTCAATTATAATTCGATTTTATCAATGATTGGCAACAGAGCTGCACGTTTATACAGTTCTACTTTTTGTCCTGGAAATACTGCCAAAATACTCTCTTCTTCTGGGTCTAATAACCATCCCAACTCAGTTCCGTGTCGCGAACAGTGGAGTAAGTTACTCAGCACTTTTGTTTGGCTTTGGTTTGGAGAGAGAATTTCTATCGACCAGTCGGGATTAATGTCAAAGCGGTTAGCAATTCTACCCGACGGCAAAAAAGGAATTCTTTCCCATCGGAATACTGCTACATCTGGCACGATTGATGCGGCGCCAAAACTGCAGCGTAACTCGGGAAAAGCATTGGCAATTTTCCGAGTTTTCGCTACTTGATTGATAGTCTTGCAGAGTTCACCTTGAAGTACGCTGTGTTCACCTTCAGGCATGGGCTTCTGAATGATTTGTCCCTCAAGAAATTCTGAGGCCGGTTCAGTTTCAGGAAGTTTGAGGAACTCGTCTAAGGCTGGTTTGGGTTTAACGATCGCAGTCATAGGTTAATTCTCCCGATCCGAGAAACACTGAACGGCACATCACAATTGTAGGCGATCGCTGTTTAATTCCCGCCGCCCTTGTTCCAATTACCAATTAGCAATTACCAATTAGCAATTACTGATAATTGACAATTCGATCGAAGCTAGCAGCTTCCAAACTCGCCCCGCCTACCAGAACCCCGTCAATCTCAGGCATCGCCATAACTTCATCAATATTCTCCGGTTTAACAGAGCCGCCGTACTGAATTGGCACGTCAGGATTAGTCAATTTACTGCGAATCAAACCAATAACTCGGTTAGCTTCCTTCGTTTCGCAAGTATCGCCAGTGCCGATCGCCCAAATAGGCTCATAAGCAATGACTAACTTATTTTGGTCAACATCAACCAAATCTTTTTCCAATTGAGAAAAAATGTGAGCTTCAGTTTCGCCTGCATCTCGCTGCTGCTTGGTTTCCCCAACGCACAGAATCGGAATTAAATCGTATTTCTGAGCAGCTTTCAGCCGCAAATTCACCGTTTCGTCAGTTTCCCCAAAATATTGGCGTCGCTCGCTGTGGCCGATGATGACATAACGGACACCAAGTTCACTCAGCATTGGCCCGGAAATTTCCCCAGTAAAAGCTCCAGACTCTTGCCAGTGGACGTTCTGAGCACCGAGTCTGATCCGGCTGCCGTGCAAATTTTTCGACAGGACAGCCAAGGAAGTGAAGGGAACGCAAAGCACGACTTCCCGTTCCTCTGGGGTTTCCGTCAGGCAGGACATGAATCCTTGAAGAAACTCTAGGGATTCTGCCCTAGTTTTGTACATTTTCCAGTTGCCAGCAATAACTATTTTCCGCACGGGTGACTCAGTAGCTCTGTGAACATCAAAATCAGGCAAATTATAGTGTAAAGCTTTAGGGTACCTTTCGAGCCCTTATTGCCCAAACTCGATGCGAGCTTGCTCAACTAAGTCAACGGTGACGACTTCGGTTTCGGCTTCGCGGGCCAACTGCTCGATGCGGACGCGAGCTTGTCCCCGGACAAAATAGGGAATATTTTTCAGCTTCGCCTTGGCTTCTGGCGTCCATTTTAGATCATCGGAAAATTCGGAATCGGGCATGGCGTATTGAGCGATCGACTACAAGCCTGCATGGATCTGGCTTTGATGGAAAGCCTGGATGTCTTAAATTTACCACGATTTGCGATCGGGCCACATCTTCTCACTCTGCCTTAAATTTGTTGCCTAAAATCGCCGACGCTTCTTGTAAAAGCTGATTCTGCTCTTGTCGAATTGCCTCCAACCTTGTCAAAATATTAGCAAGTCGTTCTTGAGACTCCAAACTGTTTGATTCAACTCCCCTCAATTGTTGTAAACCTGAATTATTTTGGTATTCGGGATTCTTTGAAACCAAGGAGTTTACAGCCACTGCACCGAAATTACTTACAGATTTAGAGCCGAAACTCAAAACCCCTTGCATAAATTTTCCAGGACTTTGCAGAATAAATAACCAGCCTTCTGCAAAAAAGCTACCTAAAGCCTGAAAAAAGCCCAATATAATGAATATAAATATCAGCAACATTGCTAAAGATATCAGCGGATGACTCACCAACCAGAAGACTACAGGGTGAGCGTCAATCCAATCTTTGACAGTACCATTGATAGCACTTTTGATGGCATCTGAAGCGGCACCGCTCATATTTCCCGCCTTGTTAATGCTATCTTCTAATGAAGCCTTAGCCTTTTCTGTAGCTTGATTTACACTCTCTACAGCTTGGCTAGTGCTTTGATTCAGAGTATTGACCGCAGAGTTAGTAGTTTGATTAATAGTTTCTTTAGCAGTTGCCACAGAGTGAGAAACAGCATCAACAGCTTTGTTGGTACTTTCACTGACGCGACTAACTGCTTGATTCGCGACTTCAGATATAGAAATTCTCGCTTTTTCTGTTTTATCCGCTACAGTACCTAAAGCATTGTTCGTAGCTTGATTCACAGTATTAACGGCAGAATTCGTAGTTTGAGTCAGAGATTCTTTTGCGTGATACGCAGTTTCGGAGAGAGAAGATTTAGCTTGTGCTGTTGCTTCTGAAACAGAATTCACTGCTTTTCCGACTTTTTCAGTCCAAACTTCTTTCGTTTTTTGAACGCTTTGAGAAAAATTTTGAGAAAAATCAGGTCGTGCTACTTCCATAGTAAGTTACCTCCATCAAGTTAATTTACTCTTTCCCAGTGATTATAGTAGAGCTTCTATTTTTAATAGGGGGACTTTAGCAAAAAATTGAGTGAGAAATAAAGCTAAGATATATAGAGTCAACTTTTGAGCTTAGTCTCTTTCCTGATGGAATCTGATGAGATCAACAGTTGGGACATCCATGCTCCCAGGCTTTGAAAGATGATGCCAAGGCTTTGACGATGTGTTCCCTAATCAAGCCCAAAGACAGGAGTTTAGACACTATCTGGGGGATTATGGGGAGAAAAAAGAGAAAAAACCTATCCCAGCTCGCGCAGAACTCTGTAAAGGTTTCTTAACAAAGCTTACGCTTTTTTGCAGTCAGAGCTTCCTGGTGCTAACAAACGCTCAACCAAGGGGGAAGCGATACGTGATAGTGTGACCATCAGAGGTATTCCCCAAAAATAGCTCGGACGATCCCTCAAAGATGAGGGAGGAATTTGATGCACCTGAAAAAGTTTGAATTAATTTAAAAAATATAGCATATTATCCGATCGACGATAGTGGGATAACAGGTGATCGTTCGTCAAAGATCGCTTGACGTTGTAAAAACAGTTTAATGCCCCCAAGAATAATTACATATTTACAAATATTAGCGCAAGTTACCGGACTTTATATCTCCGAAAAAAAGCGATAAATTTTAAGTAGACTGTGGCTGTTGGTTTAACCAACCCGACGCTGTCTAGGATGTTGTTGCGGAAGCTGATATGGTGTATAATTTATGACATATTTTCCCCATTTTAACTTTCCATCCCAAGCTCAAAATATGCTAGGCTAGAATGTTTCCAAAGCTTGAGATACACAATGACGTATGTATCAATCATTAGAAGAGTCAGCCATTTCGAGTAACGCATCTACGGAACCGTCCTCTCTAATTCTCATTGTGGATGACGATGCCTTGATGCGTTTGCAACTTCGACTGTATTTACAGAAGGAAAAATACCGAGTGGCCGAAGCTAATGATGGGTTGACAGGGCTAGCAGCTTATGAGGAATCAAATCCAGACCTGATCCTGCTAGATGCAGTGATGCCTACTATGGATGGTTTTGCTTGTTGTCAAAAATTATCTGAAGTGCCTGAGAGCGATCGCCCACCTATTTTGATGATTACTAGCTTAGAAGACAAAGAATCTGTCGATCGAGCGTTTGCAGCGGGAGCGGCTGACTATATCACTAAGCCGATTCACTGGGCTGTTCTGCGACAGAGAGTGCGACGGTTGATTCAGCAATTCCACTTGCAACAGCAACAAACCCTACTTTACAAACAGCTAGAAGCCGCCAATCGGCAATTAAAATACCTCGCGTCAATTGACGGCTTGACTCAGATTGCCAATCGCCGTCAGTTTGACCAACAGCTAGAGGAGGAGTGGCGACGCATGACGAGGCAGCAAACTCCTTTGTCACTGATTTTGTGTGATATCGATTTGTTCAAGCCTTACAACGATACTTATGGACACCAAGCAGGGGATCTATGTTTAAAGCAAGTTGCGGCAGCTCTCAATTGCAGTATTAATCGAGCTGGAGATTTAGTAGCACGTTATGGAGGTGAAGAATTTGTAGTGATTTTGCCCGAAACAGAGCTGGAGGGAGCCGTCAAAATAGTTAAAAAAATTCAGGCTCGCGTCCAAGCTTTAGCAATAGTCCATAAGAGTTCTCCGAATCATTGCATTACCCTCAGCTTCGGTATTACCACTGTGATTCCCACGCAAGAGAGCCTGCCAGAAACTTTAATTACTGCTGCCGATGCAGCACTTTATCAAGCCAAAGACCAAGGTCGTAATACTTTTTGTACCAAGACTCATACAGTTAATGAGTGAACTCATTAAATCATAAGAGTAAAAACTAAGCCTCTCGTAATTTGGAATAATTTTTTCTTAAAAGTTGAGCGAAATATCAAGTCCTGCATGAGTAAGTCTTGATTGTAGTCTTAAAGCCTAAATAATCGGTGGTGCGATCTTCATGGAAACTGTCAGGTAAATAACAGATAGGCTCTCTGGCGCTTTTTTTATCGGAATCAGGTCATATTAAGCAACTAGCGAGTATAAAAGTTTATGGGAAGGGCTAGCTCAGTGCGTAATAAAAGATGGTTAGGTGCGATCGCCCTTCTCACTGGAGCGGGTTTTCTGGGCAACTATTTCAATTTGTCTCTTTTCTTTGGGGTTGATTTCCTCTTTGGCAGTATTGCAATACTGATTATTACTTACTACTTCGGCTGGGGTTGGGGAGGTTTTGCCAGTCTAATAGCAGGCAGCTATACTTATCTGCTTTGGAATCATCCATACGCCACCATCATTTTGGTAATTGAGGCACTGTTTGTAGGGTTTCTTTGCCAGCGCAAACATCCGAACCTCCTTTTATTTGATGGGATGTACTGGTTCTTAATTGGAATGCCTCTCGTTTGGCTTTTCTACGGTCAAATGCTGCACATGGAGGCGGCTCAAGTCTTGCTAGTTATGTGCAAACAAGCAGTCAACGGCATTTTTAATGCCTTAGTTGCCAGCTTAATCATTTCTTATGCGCCGAGTCATCTGTGGGTTAGGCATTCAAAGCATTTCCATATCTTCTCATTAAAACAAACTATTTTTCATCTGTTGGTTGCTTTTGTCTTTTTTCCAGGACTGCTCCTATTAGTTATTGATGGTAGATACTTAGTCGCTCAAATTCAGACGACTGTGCAAACTGAGTTACAAACAAACGGGATAAATCTCAGTAGCGATCTATCTAGATGGAATCAGCGACATCTCTTAGCGTTGAATACATTAGCGGAAAAATCGCTCATTCCTGAAGCCGCCACTGCTGCTAATCAAGCGATTCAATCATCCGATAAACTGCAACAAGACATTAGCCTGATTGAGCAGTGGTTTACAGATTTCGACAACATTTATGTTGCCGATTCATCGGGAACAGTTTTAGCGGCTTCTTCTCCTTTAAATCAAACCCGTCGGTGGTTGATTGAACAAAGCACCGAACATAAATCTCTAATTACCCTGGCTCAAGAGCGGTTGAGGCCTTGGATGGCTCCTATCCACAACGATTTATTAATTGATGAACCTCATGTAGGATTGAATTTTCCCCTGCAAGTTCAAGGTAATTTCCTTGGCCTGATCCACGCTTCATTAGCATTAAGCAAGATCCAAGCTCTATACATTTTTCAGCAAGAAAATCACCAATTACGCATTACATTGTTCGATCAAAACAACCGACAGATTGCCAGTAATCAATCCGACCAAAATCTTTTGAACACTGTTGATAAGTCAAAAGATGGCAGCACTCGCACCTTAGAGGGAACCTTGCAACAATGGGTTCCTAGCAAGGGCAACTATCCGATGATCCGTTGGAAAAACTCTCTCTATATACAGGAATTTATTATTAGCTCCGATCTGGACTGGAGATTACGCTTAGAAATTCCAGCAGCTCCCTATGTAGAAAATTTACAAAACCGCTACAGGATAGATCTGATTATTCTTCTCGTCATCACAATGTTGGCATTTTTGTCTGCAACGGTGGTTAGCGAACGACTGGTCAAGCCGTTATCCTTTTTAGCTCTCGCCACTACTGACTTACCCAACAAGCTTTCAGAAAAAACATTTGAATGGAAACATAGTTCTGTTACTGAAATCAATGAGCTTGCTAGCAATTTTCAAGTGATGGCGATCGCGCTAAATCAAAAGTTTAGGGAGATTAAACAGGCCAACGCTACATTAGAACAGCGGGTTCAAGAACGAACGCAAAGATTATCCAAAATCAATCGCTCTCTGAAAGCTGAAATTAAGAGACGTAAACAAGCCGAAGCTGAACTAAGAACAAGAGAGGCGGCGATACGAGCTTTATATGAAGTCACTGCTACCCAAAATCTCAATTTTGAGCAGCGTATCCAAGCGTTGATTGACATGGGATGTCAGAATTTTGGGCTTGCAAGTGGCATCTTGGCTCGTGTGCAAGATAATACTTATGAGGTGATGGTTGCACGATCGCCCGATCAACTCCTGAAAGCAGGTGATGTCTTTGATATTAAGCAAACTTTGTGCTGTGAAGCTTTAGACACAAATGAACCCCTAACCATCGAACATATAGGCACATCAAAATGGCGTTGCCATCCTGCCTATCTTGCCCTTGGCATAGAAGCTTATATTGGAACACGAGTGTTAGTTGCAGGCAAAGTCTACAGTACCCTCAGCTTTTCTAGTAAATCTCCCCGTGCAGAAAGCTTTAAATCTGCCCATGTAGAATTACTGAAACTGATGGCTCAATGGATTGGTAGTGAAATTGAACGGCATCAGGCAGAAGTCGCTCTGCAAGCGAGTGAAGAGCGGTGGGAACTCGCCCTACGTGGTAGTAATGATGGGGTATGGGATTGGCACGTCAACACCAATGAAGTATTCTTCTCCGCTCGCTGGAAAGAGATGTTGGGCTACGAAGATCATGAAATCCCTAATCACCTGGATGAATGGAGCAAGCGGGTGCATCCCAATGATCTCGATTGGGTGATGCAAGTAATTCAAGATCACTTTGAGGGCAAAACTCCCTTTTATATTACAGAACATCGATTGCTTTGCAAGGATGGGAGCTACAAATGGATTTTAGCTCGAGGGCAAGCGCTTTTGGATGAAGCGGGCACAGTTGTCCGTATGACTGGTTCTCACAGCGATACTACCGAGCGCAAAAAGTTGGAGCAGGAAATTCAAGCCAGAGAGCAATTATTAAATGCTTTCTTTAACGGAGCTTCCCTAGCAGGGGTGGGGCTGTGTATCTACGATCGGCAGTTTCGATTTTTACAAATCAATGAGGCACTAGCTGAAATTAATGGCCACTCTGTCGAGGCTCACTTAGGTAAGACAACCGATGAGATTTTGGGAGAATTTGCTCCTGGTGTAAATGCACTGTTACAACAGGTTTTAACGACAGGAAAACCTTCCATCAACTTGGAAATTAGCACAGAAGTATCCAGTCAAACTGCTGCCCAGCGCTACTGGCTAACTTCTCATTTCCCCATTTTCAAGGATGCAGAGCAGCCTGTAGCAGTGGGTTGCATTCTGATTGAAATTAGCGATCGCAAACGAGCCGAAGCGGAACTGCAACAAATGAGTGCGGCGCTAGAAAATGCTGTGGCAGGCATTTCTCGCCTGGACTCTCAAGGACGCTATATGTCTGTCAATATGACTTATGCTGCCATCTGTGGATATGGGCATGAGGAAATGCTAGGGATGGAATGGCAAAGAACCGTTCATCCTGAAGATGTTGAGAAGATGGTGGCTGCTTATCAGCAAATGTTGAGGGACGGCAGAGTCGAAGCGGAAGCTAGGGGAAGGCGAAAAAATGGCTCTAGCTTCTATAAACAAGTGGTGATGGTCTCTGCTTATGACGAGCAAAATGTGTTGGTCGGGCATCACTGCTTCATGAAGGATATTACCGATCGCAAGCAGGCAGAAGAAGCACTACAACGACAATTGGAAAAAGCCCTACTGCTGAAGCAAATTACCCAAGAAATTCGTCAAAGCCTCAATGCCCAGCAGATATTTGAAACGGCCGCTGTTCAGATTGGGCAAGCTTTTGGGGCCAGTCGCTGCTTAATTCGCACATACCTGGACAACCCACAGCCTCAGTTTCCTGTCGTTGCAGAGTATTTAGGAGTGGGATATGCACCCAGCGGGGAGAATGACATTCTGGCCGCGAGTCATGCTTATACCCAACAGTTGATGGCTCAAGATAAAGCTATCGCCTCCCCGGATGTCTACTGCGATTCATTCCTCACCTGTGCTCATTCAATTTGTACCAGTCTCAATTTGAGATCGACATTAGCAGTGCGAACCTCTTACCAAGGAGAACCGAATGGTGCCATTTGTTTGCACCAGTGCGATCGTTACCGTCAGTGGACCGCCGATCAAGTGGAGTTGCTAGAATCAGTGGCCGCTCAAGTAGGAATTGCCCTAGCTCAAGCCAAATTACTAGAGCAAGAAACTCGACAACGAGAAGAATTAACTCTGAAAAACTTTGCCCTGGAGCAAACTAGACGGGAAGCAGAAGCAGCGAGCCGAGCCAAAAGTGAGTTTCTAGCGATGATGAGCCATGAAATTCGCACTCCCATGAATGCGGTTATTGGTATGACGGGACTACTGCTCGATACAGAACTCAAGGCTCAACAGCGAGACTTTATCGAGACGATTCGTAATAGTGGGGATACCCTTCTGAGTATCATCAACGACATCCTTGACTTCTCCAAAATTGAGTCGGGCAAGCTGGAGTTAGAAAAGCATCCTTTGAGCTTGAGAGATTGCATAGAAAATGCGATCGACCAACTTGCAGTTAAAGCAGATGAGAAGGATATTGAGTTGGGCTACCTCATCCAGCCTCAGACTCCTAAGTTGATTTTGGGTGATGTCACCCGTCTCCGTCAGATTCTAGTTAACTTGCTCAACAATGCGATTAAGTTTACTGAAGCTGGGGAAGTTACCATTTCCGTGGAAGCCTCTCTAGTTGATTCTGACAAAACAATTTCTGAGCCAGGGAACTTGTCAGAAAGCTTGTATGAAATCCAGTTTGCTATTCAAGACACAGGCATTGGTATTCCAGCCAACCGGCTCGATCGACTGTTTAAGTCTTTTAGTCAAGTAGATGCTTCGACGACTCGGCAGTATGGAGGGACTGGTTTAGGTCTGGCGATTAGTAAGCGACTTACTGAAACGATGAACGGCATGATGTGGGTTGAGAGTTCCGGCCACGTCGGAGGAACCCCTTCACCCAAATGGCAAGCCGCTAAGCCTCATCGAGTCTCAATGGGTTCGACCTTCTACTTCACGATTGTGGCATCCTCTGTTGCTACTGAGTTAGCCGAACAGATTGAAATGCTACCAGAACTATCTGGCAAGCATTTATTAATCGTGGATGATCTGGCCACTAACCGACAAATTCTGACATTGCAAGCTGAGACTTGGGGGATGCAGATTCGCGCTGCCCAATCGGCGGTGGAAGCGCTCAACTGGCTTGAGAATGGAGAAACGTTTGATGTCGCTATTTTAGATATGCAAATGCCACAAATCGACGGCTTCACACTCGCCTCAGCCATCCACCAGCATCCTAAGTGCCACCGTTTACCCCTGGTGATGCTGACTTCAATGGGCAAACCAGAAGTGAGTTCTTCAGAACTCTCCACCCACTTTGCGGCTTGTTTAAGCAAACCCATCAAACAATCCCAACTTTATGAAGTCCTGACCCAGGTGCTACAAGCCCAACCGACGAAAGTTCAACAGCGCCCCCCTAGCTCTGTTCAGGATGAGATTAAACTTGCCCAGAGACTTCCACTGCGAATTCTGTTAGCAGAGGATCATCTAGTGAATCAGAAGGTGGCACTGCTGCTGTTAGAGCGTTTGGGATACCGGGCCGATGTTGCTGCCAATGGATTGGAAGTTTTGGAAGCCCTGAATCGCCAGCCTTATGATGTAGTGCTGATGGATGTACAAATGCCAGAGATGGATGGACTAGAAGCCAGCCGTCGTATTTGCCAGGAGTGGCCGGCTCATGCTCGTCCCTGGATTGTTGCAATGACGGCAAATGCAATGCAGGGCGATCGCCAGGTTTGTCTTGATGCTGGCATGAATGACTATATCAGTAAACCAATTCGAGTAGATGCTCTCATCCAAGCGCTGAGTCAGTGTCCACCCAACCCGGAACCGCAGCAGGCCCAAAAGGAGGAATCAGATAGCCACAAGCCAGAAATTGATATGCCAGCGGTTAACCTCACTGAACTGCAAGCCTTCTGTAGCAGCATCGATCAAGATTCAACCCAGATTTTGAGCTTGCTGGCGAACTGCTACTTTGAGGAATCTCTAAAGTTGCTACAAGCTATGAAATTAGCGATCGCCCAAGCGGATACTCAAACCCTAAACCGAGTGGCTCATACCCTCAAAGGCAGTAGTGCGAATCTAAGCGCGGCTCCTCTGGCCAAGCTTTGTGCCACGCTAGAAGTTATGAGTACATCTGGTGAACTCGATCAAGCCTCAACGCTTTTGGCTCAAATCGAGGGTGAGTACGATCGTGTCAAGAATACTCTCCAAAAAGAGCTACAAAAGAGCGAAACTAATCTATGAAAGTCAATTAAATAGGCATCTTTTTGCATCAGGACTTAGGCAACTGTCACCCGCGATGCCGCAAGGTGGCTATGCGATTTCATACCCACGATCAAGCCTGATTCCAAATCTGTCAGCATCGAAATTATTCATATATTTCTTCTCGACCTCTGTGTAAATCAGCGTCAGTCCCTTGTCATCTGTGGCCAGAGAAATTCTCTTTTTTTTACCGCCGATGAGGGCAGATAAACATAGATTAACACAGATGAATTGTATCAATTTCGGCTGCACCCTGCGTGATTGTTGACTGTTGACTGGATTTTACAATAATGATTAATGACTAATGACTGCTGGCTGCTGTCGAAGCGGAATCTCGATCACAAACTCAGTACCCTTCCCCAATTCCGAATTGCATTTTAAAATGCCACCGTGTTTCTCTACCACAATTTGGTAACTAATTGACAGTCCCAATCCTGTACCTTTCCCTACCGACTTAGTGGTGAAAAAAGGGTCAAATATGCGTTTTCTCATAGATTCCGAAATTCCCGTGCCGTTGTCAGAAATCCGAATCACCGCGCTCGGAACAGTATCATTAAGTTGACCGATAGCAGTAGATATTTTAATTTGAGGAATTACAGATTGACCCGCGAGCAACTTGTGCGATTCCAAAGCATCGATCGCATTTCCAATGACATTCATAAATACCTGATTCAACTGTCCCGCATAACACTCAACTCGAGGCAAAATGCCGTATTCTTTGACTAGCACAATGTTTGGACTGTCCGCATTAGATTTCAGCCTGTGCTGTAAAATTAACAGCGTGCTGTCAATGCCCTCGTGAATATCAACCGCCTTCATTTGACTTTCGTCAAGACGAGAGAAATTCCTTAAAGACAGAACTATTTGACGGATGCGATCGGCTCCCACCTTCATTGAGGATAGCAATTTTGGCAAATCTTCTAGCAGAAATTCCAAGTCAATATCTTCACTCAATTTGTCTATTTCAGGACTAGACGCTGGATATTGCTGCTGGTAAAGTTCCAGCAAACTCAGTAAGCTAGCAGTATATTCACTAGCGTGATTGAGATTGCCGTAAATAAAATTAACCGGATTGTTGATTTCGTGAGCAATCCCGGCTACCAGTTGCCCCAAACCAGACATTTTTTCAGTTTGAATCAATTGAGCTTGAGTGTGCTGCAAATCCTTTAAACTTTGAGCGATTTGTTCTGCTTGGCGTCTGGTTTGAGCCAGCAAATCGGCTTGTTGGATAGCAACGCCTAATTGATTAGCAATCTGAGCTAAAAAGTTAACTTCTGAACTTTCCCAACAGCGGGGCTCAGAATGTTGATACGCTGTCAGCAAACCCCAAAGTCCTTGTCCTACAAAAATCGGCGCGATCGCATAAGCCTTCACCTGAAATTTCTCTAAAATACCGACAACACACTCCGAGTGGCCAACTTGATAGATATCGTCTACGGCTAGAGTTTCATTATTGGCATATCTGCCGCCTCGGTTTTCCTGCAAATAAGTATCTTGCCAAACTGTACTAATACCTTCCCCTACCAATTTTATCCAGCCATTTTTCACAAACTCGGCCACATAATAGCCACTCCAATCAGGATTAAATTGATAGACAGCAATTCTATCAACTTGCATAAACTGACAAACTTCTTGGGTTGCAGTCTTAAAAATCGCGTTGATATCGAGAGATTGTCGAATCTTAGCCACCACTTCAAACAGTATTCGCTGTTGCTCGGCTGCCCACTGCAAATCAACTGATTGCTGCCGCGTTTTAGCCAACAAATCTGCTTGTTCTAATCCTACACTCAACTGAATTCCAACTTGCCTAGCAAACTGAATTTCCGAAGTGTTCCAATGGCGCAAACCGCTGCACTGGTGCACGCACAGCAAACCCCAAAGTTCGCTGCCATTCATCAGCGGCATAATCACCTGAGCTCTAATTTGAAATTGAGCTAAAAGAGCAGCATGGCAGTCTGAGAGTCCAGCATTTTCGACATCTGATAGCACTTGAATCTGTCCCTGACTATATTTTTTGGCATAGTTTTCGCTAAAGAAATGATCGCGAACTTTGACATTCATTGCCGAAGAAAAACCAGGCAAAACATCTTCGATAATAAATTCGCCTTCATTAAAGTTTAAACTAGGATCAAAGCGATAAATGCCAACTCTATCTGCCTTTAAGATCCGCCGCAATTCTGTAGTTGTAGTACGAAAAATTGTATCTAAATCGAGAGATTGTCGAATCTTAGCAACTACCTCAAACAGTATTCGCTCCTGCTCTGCTGCCCGGTGCAACTCAACTGCTTGCTGCTGAGTTTGAGCTAGCAAATCTGCTTGTTCTAAAGCGATGCTTAGCTGAGCGGAAATTTGGGTAGCAAATTTAATTTCAGAAGATTCCCAGTTGCGGGGAGCCGAACATTGGTGTACGCACAGCAACCCCCAAAGGTGGTTGCCTTTCATAATCGGTGCAACTAAAGTAGCTTTGACCTGAAATTGCTCCAAGACTTTGTGAAAGCAATCTTGCAGTCCGGCCTGCCTGATGTCGGACATGGCGTGAACTCGCCCCGGAGAGTAGAGATTGGCGTAGTTTTCTCCAAAGCAGCGATCGTGCACTTTGACTGCCATTGCTGACACAAAATCTGGCAAAACATCTTCGGAAACGAATTCGCCGTCGTTAAATTGTGATGCGGAATCGAAGCGGTAAACCGCAACTCTATCGGCATTTAAAGCCCGCCGCACTTCCTGGGACATCGTGCTAAAAATTTTGTTCAAGTCGAGGGATTTCCGCATTTTTGCCACCACCTCAAACAGCACTCGTTGCTGTTGGGTCAACTGCTGTAGTTGAGCGGTGCGCTTTTGAACTTGATTTTCTAAGTTTGTGTTAAGTTCATCTATTTGTTGATCTAGTTGGTAGTGGTTAATAGCATTAGAAAAGTGCGTGCCAAAAATTAGGAGCAATTCAATTTCTTCAGCCTTCCATTCGCGAATTTGGGCAGTTTTTGACTCTTTCCACGCTTCAAAAGATATCCGAGATTGGGCGAGGCGCTCGTCGCTATCAAACTGTCTAGCCCAGAGAGTTTCGGTGTCAAATTCTTCTCGAAAAATGGTTAAGTAACCGAATATGTGCTGGCGGGTTCTGAGCGGTACGATTAAAATGCTGCGAATTTTGGTCGATCGAAATGCAGGTTGCAGGCTTCTCAAACTGCTAATTTGGTACAAGTCGGAAATTGCCCAAACCTGTTGCTCGCCGGATTTAAAATATTCGTGCCAGACGCTGTATTGCTCAACCTGCGGGTATCTTGCCGAAATTTGCATCTTCGGCCCTGAGCCGCAAGTGTAGACTGTGAGTTCCCGATTCGAGTTATCCGAATAGGGAACTAGATTCGTCACCTTGCTGCTGTCGGAAATGAATGGCGTGGCAAAAATGCACAGCCTGCCGCCGGCGGCGTCTAGTGCTGCTACCGATTCTACCAAAGCTGTTTGGAGTTCAATCGCCGGCTGGGAGTTAAGGGCTGCGGCGACGCGGTTGACGGCAGCTTCCCGTTGAGCTTTCGCCCTCGCTTGGGCGAGGAGGGTTGATTGGGCTATGGCAACGCCGAGCTGATCTGCCACCATCTGAACGCCTTGGAGTTCGTTTTCTCCCACACTCCTGGACTCGGAGTGATGAGATACTAACAACCCCCAGAATTCTTCGCCGTGAAAAATTGGTACTACCAAGCAAGCCTTGACGCCCAGTGCAGTCAAGTATTCAGCGTGGCAGGGGTCAACCGCACGAAAGCGCATTTCGTCGGGCAGCTGTTGGCCGGAAACTGCCTCGCGGCGGGGACTTTGGCCTAGCTGCCCGGAATCTATATCGACGATCGATCGCACCTGTAGTTGGGCGAACAGTTCGCGGGCGTGAGGGGGAATATCGTCTGCTGGAAAATGCAGACCCAATAGGGATGGCAAGCGGTTGCCGTTAATTGATTCAGCAATAACTTCACCGCTACCGTCGCTATGAAATTTGTAGATTTTTACTCTGTCTGTTCCCAAGAAGGATTGAACTTCCGCTGCTGTTGCGCTCAGAATTTCGGGTAGTTCTAGAGAGCGGCGAATGCGGTTGGCGATGCGTTCGAGCAAATTTGCTCGATCGAACCTCACCTTGACATTTTCGATCTTTAATGAGTCCATTATTAATCTTTTGCTTTCCTAGCAATAATAGTAAGCCGCCCAAAAGTTTTGTGCCTGTTAAAAAATTCGGCAAGCACAGCCATTTAATAAAATATAAATATCCTGATGGCGATCGTCGATTAGTTTTGCACCTGTAGCAATCTGCCTTAAAATTGCAAGTTTTCAGTGCAACTTTCCATTGTGTGGGATTAAAACTTTTGTACTTTAAATATAAACTTTGTCGAGCCTGCCTTGCAAGGCATATACCCCAACGGATTAAAATTGTCAAGTTTCAAGACTTGTAGAGTCATTCACCGCCAGCGATGAAGGTCGCACCGAAATATCTCAGCCCTAGATGCAAAAGATCGCTCAGGAACGAGCTGACGGAAAGAAACAGGATTGAATTCAACAGCTTAACTCAGAAACCGGGTTTCTACGTCTTGGATTGTATCTGCTGCTAGCGGGTTCGGAGAACAGTCGATGGACAATCCGCAGCTTTTTTAGATATTATTTGCTCAAAAAAAAGCTCCTGCCGTTAAGCAGGAGCCTTTTTCAACTAGACAATCAAATCAGAAATAAGTTCGATCGATTAGTCTAAGTCTGGCATAGAAAGTACCGCTTCATTTTCGCGATCGATACCCTTCTCAAAGCCAGCGACAGCCGCGCGAGCGCGACCAGCGTGCCACAAGTGGCCGACCAAGAAGAAGAAACCCATCACAAAGTGGAAACAGGACAGCCAAGAACGAGGAGAAGTGAAGTTAAACGAGTTAACTTCAGTCGCCACACCGCCCACAGAGTTCAAAGAACCCAGAGGAGCGTGAGTCATGTACTCAGCCGCGCGGCGAGCTTGCCAAGGCTGAATGTCATTCTTGATTTTGTTCAAGTCCAAACCGTTAGTACCGCGCAAGGGTTCCAACCAAGGGCCTTGGAAATCCCAGAAACGCATCGTTTCACCGCCGAAAATGATTTCGCCAGTAGGAGAGCGCATCAGGTATTTACCCAGACCGGTGGGGCCTTGTGCAGAACCGACGTTAGCACCCAAGCGTTGGTCGCGGATCAGGAAGGTCAAAGCTTGCGCTTGAGAAGCTTCCGGGCCTGTCGGACCGTAGAATTCGCTGGGGTAAGCAGTGTTGTTGAACCAGACAAAGCAGCAAGCGATGAAGCCCATCAGGGACAAAGCGCCCAAGCTGTAAGACAGGTAAGCTTCGCCAGACCAGATTAAGGCGCGGCGAGCCCAGCCGAAAGGCTTGGTCAAAATGTGCCAAACACCGCCAGCGATACAAATCAGGCCGAGCCAGATGTGACCGCCGATGATGTCTTCCATGTTGTTGACGCTGACAATCCAGCCTTCGCCACCAAAAGGAGAGCGTACCAAGTAGCCAAAAATCACAGCCGGATTCAGAGTGGGGTTCGTGATAATACGCACGTCGCCGCCGCCCGGAGCCCAAGTGTCATAGACACCGCCGAAGAACATGGCCTTAGCTACCAGCAGCAGAGCGCCGCATCCCAACAGAATCAGGTGGTAGCCGATGATATTGGTCATCTGGTTCTTATCTTTCCAGTCGTAGCCGAAGAACGAAGAGTATTCTTCGAGAACTTCTGGGCCGCGAACGGCGTGATAAATGCCGCCCAAACCGAGAACAGCAGATGAAATCAAGTGAAGAACGCCGACTACGAAGAACGGGAAGATATCCGTAACTTCACCGCCGGGGCCGACGCCCCAACCCAAAGTAGCGATGTGGGGCATCAAGATTAAGCCCTGTTCGTACATGGGCTTTTCTGGGATAAAGTGAGCGACTTCAAACAAAGTCATTGCACCGGCCCAGAACACGATCAAGCCAGCGTGAGCGACGTGTGCGCCCAGCAGTTTGCCGGAGAGATTGATCAAACGAGCGTTGCCAGACCACCAAGCGAACCCGGAGGATTCTTGGTCGCGACCGCTTGCGTAGGAATTAGAGAGCGTTACCACCCGGTAGAACCTCCAACGATTTTAGATTTTGGATTTTGGGTTTTTTTGTTCCCTAGTAGGGCACGGTATCACCGCGCCTGCGCCGGGGAATAGGGATTTGGATTTCAGATTAGTTTAAAAAAATTAAATTAATCTGAAATCCAAATCCTGATTTTTTTAAAGTGCGTTACCGCGAGGCAGAACTTCTTCAGGGAAGATGAAGTTTTCGTGGGGTTGGTCCGTAGGAGCCATCCAAGCACGAATGCCTTCGTTAAGCAGAATGTTCTTAGTGTAGAACGTTTCAAACTCAGGATCTTCAGCAGCGCGTAATTCTTGGGATACGAAGTCATAGGCGCGCAGGTTTAATGCCAAACCGACGATGCCAATGGAGCTCATCCACAAGCCTGTGACAGGTACGAACAGCATGAAGAAGTGCAACCAGCGTTTGTTGGAGAAGGCAATTCCGAAGATTTGCGACCAAAAACGGTTGGCTGTCACCATCGAGTAGGTTTCTTCTGACTGAGTTGGGTTGAAGGCGCGGAAGGTGTTTGCGCCTTCGCCGTCTTCAAACAAGGTGTTTTCTACGGTTGCACCGTGGATGGCGCACAACAGCGCACCGCCCAAGATGCCTGCAACGCCCATCATGTGGAAGGGGTTGAGCGTCCAGTTGTGGAAGCCTTGCAGGAATAACAAAAAGCGGAAAATTGCTGCGACGCCGAAACTGGGGGCGAAGAACCAGCCTGATTGACCCAAGGGGTAAAGCAGGAACACCGACACAAACACGGCGATGGGGCCGGTGAATGCTAGGGCGTTGTAGGGACGGATGCCTACCAAACGGGCGATTTCAATCTGACGCAGGCAAAAGCCGATCAGTGCGAAGGCGCCGTGGAGGGCGACGAATGTCCACAGCCCACCGAGTTGGAACCAGCGGGTGAAGTCCCACTGTGCTTCGGGGCCCCACAGGAACAGCAGGGAGTGTCCGAGGCTGTTGGCTGGGGTGGAGACTGCTACGGTGAGGAAGTTGGCTCCTTCGAGGTAGGAGCTTGCCAAACCGTGGGTGTACCAGGATGTGACGAAGGTGGTGCCTGTTAACCAGCCACCGATGGCTAGGTAGGCGCAGGGGAATAGCAGGATGCCAGACCAGCCTACGAAGACGAAGCGATCGCGTTTGAGCCAGTCGTCGAGGACATCAAAGATGCCTCTTTCGGTCTGGGCGCGTCCGACTGCGATTGTCATTTACGCAAATCTCCAAATGAATATAATTACAACGGATCTGTCTCTAGTCATGAGTCTTCCACCGTTGCCTCTGCTTAGCAGAAAACAAGTTGGATTATGAACAGAGTTTACTTTTCTTTACCGTATTGACGATTATAGAGGTAATTCTTTACAAGAGCAAGTTTTTCTTAAAAAACTTCCGACTTTTGACTTTTGACTTGTGCGAAGTCCCCGAAGCCCTCGAAGTCCCCGAAGTCTTTGCCCTGCATTGGGGAACTTCTACTATATAGATAGGAGTCTCTGCGCTTTGCGTCAGAAGCCCGGTGGCTTGGTAGATATATCGCCCTCAACCTCTTATTTTTCTAAGAAACAGGGTTTCCGTGGGTAAGTCCTATATATATACTGAGGATAGAGCTCCAAACTTAGGTTTTTAAGACTATATGTTCAGCATTGACATCATTGTGAAGAATACGCCCGTCTCGCTGTCGGTGCAGCGGAAGTTGGAGGAGGACGCTGAGACTGTTTACCAGCAGGTACTGGCGGCGATTCGCAACTCCCAACCGCAAATTTTGGAACTCACCTGCGAGAAAAATCCTGAGAAAAAGGTGGCTGTACTCAGCAGCGAGATTTCTGGGGTGGTGGTTTCTCAGAAATCGGGGGCATCATCTACAGGCAGATCCCCTGGCTTTGTCTCGATGACAGCAGAATGAGGGCTGGGGGTGTTGGTGCCGATATGAGCCAGTCAGCCGTTGCTGTGCGGGATTTGGGTTTTTGCTGGCCGTCGGGCGATCGAGTGTTGCAAGGTTGCTCTCTGGATGTACCGAAGGGCGAGTTTTGGATGCTTTTGGGCACTAACGGCAGCGGCAAGTCTACGCTGTTGAGGCTGATGGCTGGGCTGCTGCACCCCCAGTCGGGGGAAATTGACCTCGGCGGGCGGGTGGGTTTTGTGTTCCAAAACCCGGATCACCAATTGGTGATGCCGACGGTGGGTGCGGATGTGGCTTTTGGTTTGGTGGAGGAAAAGCTTTCTAACGTTCAGGTGCGGGAGAGGGTGGCGGAGGCTTTGGAGGCTGTGAATTTGCTGGATTTGCAGCGGCGGCCGATTTATGCTTTGAGTGGCGGTCAGAAGCAGCGAATTGCCCTGGCTGGGGCGATCGCCCGTCACTGCGAAATTCTCCTGTTGGATGAACCGACGGCTTTGTTAGATCCTGATTCTCAGTTGGATTTGGTGGCGGCGGTGCAGCGGTTGGTGAAAAATCGCGGGATTACGGCTTTGTGGGTGACTCACCGTTTGGATGAGTTGAATTATTGTGATGGGGCTTTTTTGTTGGAAAAGGGCCAAGTTGTCGATCGGGGAGATCCGGCGCGTTTGAAGCAGCGGTTGATGCAAAGCCAAGATGTTTAGCTGTTAAGTAGCGGTTGAAAGCTATTTGTTAATATCAACCATTAAGTTACTAGGAAGCCTGCAGAGGAATCGTCCGCAAATAATTAGACTTTTGTTACTTATTCCAATAACATTCAGGAATAAATAGTGTTTTGATTATTTAGGAAATACTGATGAACAATTATCCTGACTTATCTTGCCAAGGATATGAGGTAATCCGCGAACTAGGACGTAATCGAGAAGGGGGACGAATTACCTGGCTTGCCTCAAATATTGATACTACTGATATAAAACAGCAAGTGGTTGTCAAGCAGTTTTGTTTTGCTCAATTTGGTTCTGACTGGTCAGCTTTTAGTGTTCATGAACGAGAGATTCAGGTTTTGCAAGGACTCAACCATCCTGGTATTCCTCGCTACTTAGGAGGGTTTTCCACGTCGGATGGTTTCTGTATGGTGCAGGAGTATATCGATGCACCATCTTTAGGAGTGTTACGCAGTTTTGAACCAGAAGAAATCAAGCAAATTGCTGTATCCGTGCTAGAGATTTTAGTTTATTTGCAAAATCGAATTCCGCCAGTCATCCATCGAGATATTAAACCAGAAAATATACTGGTGGACGATCTACTCAGGGTTTATCTGATCGATTTTGGGTTTGCACGAATTGGCAGTCAGGAAGTATCTGGCAGTAGCGTTTTCAAGGGAACGCCCGGTTTTATTCCCCCCGAACAGTTACGGAAACCTACAGAAGCCTCTGACTTATATGGGTTGGGAGCAACCTTGATTTGTTTGCTTACAGGTACGCCCTCGACCGCACTTCAGGACTTAACGGACGAGGATGACCCCTATCTTATTCGGTTCAGCCAGCTAATTCCACGGCTAAGTTTACCATTTGTTAGCTGGTTGGAAAAGATGGTGCAACCGAGGCTAAGAGATCGCTATCCAAATGCTGTTACAGCTTTGGAAGACCTTAAATCGTTGTATGTCTTTCGAGTACCCGAAGTCAGCTTAAATACAAATTCTCTAGTTTTCCAAGCAACTCGGCTAGGTGAAAAAATCACACAAAAAATTCACTTTCGCAACTTAATGCCTGATACTTTGCTAGAGGGAAGTTGGGAAGTAGCTCCTCATCTTCAAGATCCGCCACATACTCCTGATTCCCATGCTTGGATTTCCTTCTCACCTGCTAGTTTTAAGGAGAATTTAGTAAAATGTGAAATCACGGTAGACACTTCCCTCCTTGCCGCAAATAAACATTACGAGCGTCATCTTCTTTTACATACAAATGCCTCGCCAGAAATACATGATGTAACTATCAGGGTTCAGACAGCACCTTTGCCAATTGATGTTAAGAAACCTCCCTACAAAAGCATGGCAGTATTGTTCATATTTTCAACAGTAATAACAACTATAGTCATCGGTAGTTTAGGTTGGTCTCAAACAGCTATAGGAATTATTGCTCTAGCTGTTGCCACAGTAGCAACTATTTGGGGGACAGGAGCAAACCTTGGAGTTAAAGCATGGGCTTGGATAGGGGGCGGTATAGGCCTGACTATTACGGGACTGGCGATACAGATGGCTCAAGGTTTCTCTAGTGCCTTGTTCGCGCTGATTTTTGGCGCGATCTCAGGTGCGATGCTTGGAGCGGCGTTTGGAGTTTGGGTTGATATAATTGTTATTCATCTTCTGGATCGTGACTTTGTGAGAGAAATCACACTCGATCGCTTTGTGTTAACGCTGTCAGCACTAAGCACTGTGCTGGGAATTGCTTTAGGTATGGGATTTGTAGTTGGCTTTATAAATGTCTATACTTTGCTAACCTTGGGGGGATCAGGACTCCCTCTTGCAGCTATGTTGTTGTATCCATCCCTTAAACATCGCTGGTTGATTGCCCGCTACCGTAAGTCGGAACAAAACTTGATTCAGCCATGAGATATAGGCGACGGCATAACAATTTCACAGAACACTATTCTAACAAAAATTCATAAAGCGTGAAGTTCTCTCTAAAAGTTTCTTGGAAATTAAAATTAATTCATCGGACAATCATGATGAGTTATACAACAGCGGTGTAGCAGTGTTTGATACCCAATCAATCTCGCAATCCTCGATCGCGCAACCAAGCATCTGCCCAAAGTGTATCGGCTTCTGACAGCGGTGGTATGACTTCCCAGTTGCGATAATCTATCTTCAGGTCGTAACTTGCTATGTCGTAAATTTGAGTGAATAATTCCTGCAAATTGATTATAGGTTCGGTATCGCCCGATCGCAGTGGCAAAGGAAAGGCAGGCAGCGGGTTCTGCACGTTAAAAGCGTACAAATCTGCTCGGGGACGGCGATTTCCCCGACACACCAAAACGCTATAGTGGCTTTCAATGTCATTGCCAATAACTGGCATTTTTTGACCGCGCCGCAATAAATCTATTTCAATTAAATGAGTGCGGCTACCTAAAATTTCTTCTCGCTTTTCTTCGTAAATTTGTCGCCCTTTGCCAGTTCGCTTATTCGTAGGCGATAGGATTTCAATCAGGGTGATTAATTCTTGGTTTCCTCTTTCTCTAATTTCTAAATAGCCTTCCCGAACCTGGTAGGGCATGGGAATATTTACTGTCAAAGGTTGTGTTGGTGGCGCTGCTACGGCTACGTTTGATGTGATTAATTCGGTTGTGGTTCTTGGCTGAATTACGTTTACATCAGGAATGCCAATTGATAAATTGTCGTCAGCGGTTTCATAGATTCTCACTTCCAGCGAAACTAAATACTTAGGACGAAGTTGAGGAGACAAAAATCTAAAAATTTCACTAATTAACAAGTGATGTAGGGCCGGCCAGAGTTCGGGATGCTCTAAATACGGGTCCATACCGGGAAAGGGAGATGGCATTGATGTGACTCCTTGACTTAAGTCTATTTACAGTTTAGCAATGTTGTTTTGGGAAATTTAGGAGCGATCGCACTTCCGGTCAAATAGAATAATTCCTATTTGTGGAAGGTCGATCGCACTTTTCAACAATTAAACTTCGATCGGCAATTGTGTTTGAATTGGAACGCTGTTTTCATCCAACACAGACACCGCATTTACGAACACAATTGTATGCGGGACTGCGGGCATTAAACCGCGCAGTGCATTTAGGTAAGATTCGGCATCGGGGCGGCGGCTGAAACGGGCGACTGTTAACCGCTGACAGTTGGGGAGGTGGCGAATTAGATGCCAAGGTTGAAGTCGATCGCGATATGTCGGTTGTTTTGGTATCATAGGAAAATCCTTCCCACTTTTGTGGGTGGTGAATGAAAGGCGATCGCTCTAGATTTCTCAGGTCAGGGGGCGATCGCTAATTTGATAATATTAATCTTATGATACGTTCGTATCGACTGTCAAGTGCAAGATGGGTCTAATTCGGTTGCGGGTTCGAGAACTAGCTGAGGAAAAGGGTTGGACGCTTAAAGAAGTTTCTGAGCGATCGGGCATTCCTTACAGTACGGTTAGAAGCTATGCCCATTCTCCCAAGCTGGCAACGGTAGATTACACAGCTTTAAACAAAATGGCTCGCGTGTTTGATATTGCGATCGAAGATTTAGTTGAGATTTTGGAAGAGTAGGCTGATTTATCGTTGGGAATATGGGACGAATTAGACTGCGAGTTCGAGAATTTGCTCAAGAGAAGGGTTGGACTCTCAGGGAAGTCTCCAACAGAACAGGTATTCCATATACCACGATCGCCACCTATGCTAATTCTCCAGGTATGGCAACTGTAGATTACACAGCTTTGGACAAGATGGCCCGTGCGTTCGATATTGCGATCGAAGATTTAGTTGAGATTTTGGAACAATAAACTGATTTGTCAGCGGGAAGATGGGGTTAATTCGGTTGCGAGTTCGAGAACTAGCCCAGGAAAAGGGTTGGACGCTGAAAGAAGTCTCTGACAGAACGGGAATTCCCTACATCACGGTTAAAAAATACGCCCAAGCCCCCAAAATGGCAACGGTGGACTACACGGCTTTGCAGAAACTTGCTGAAGTCTTTGATGTGATGGTGGAAGACTTGATTGAGGTTTTGGAACGGTAAACTGATTTGTGATTTAGTTTTTGCACTTCTTGCAACAGTCCGTCGGGGGTTGAAACCCCCGCCTCAAAGCTCAAGTCGTCTAAAGACGACTGAAAAGGCGATAGATCTCCGCTTCAATCCTTTTTTTGAAATTTTGAGGATTTACGCACGGGTGGTCAGAAACCTGGTTTTTGCGGGAATACTTCGTTACAGCCTGCAGATTTGGCAAAAAACCCGGTTTCTATGACGAAGCGCATAAGTTTCGATCACACTCAATTCGATCGCCCGATCGCCCATTCTAAAAATCGCCAAAATCTTCAATCCCTTGCTTCATTGCAAAAAGTGCGATCGACCCTGCCAGTTTTGATGAAAACCCGCTAGTTGCTGCTAAAAATTGGGCGATCGCACTTATCAGAGCCTCAATTTCTTTTTCTAAGTTTTCCTGCAACTTCTGTTCGACTTCTAATTCAATTTTTGCTCTAAGTTTTTGCTCAATTTCCCGTTCTAATTTTTGGCGTAATCCATCCTCCTGTGCTTTTTCCCGTTGTTGTTGTTTTTCGCGATCGATCTCAACTCTTTTCTTAATTGCTTCCTCAGCGATGCGAATATTTTCTGCAATGGGTGCACCTTCAGCATTACACATCGGCCCGTACCATGTCGCTTTTGAGTCTGGGGGATTGCGGCGACCAAAAAATATCCGAATCGCTTCATCATCATCCCGATGCGATAAGACGTAAGCTTTTAATTCGGATCTGCTCATTTCCTCAAAGTTCGGTTTCATCCAAAAACCTCCAAAGTCCATTACTAGATACGATTACTTGCAGCTCATCACTCACGAAAATATATACTTCTCTGGTTTGAGCATTAAAACGGAATAGTTGAATATCTCGGTAGTAGCTAGAGAACATCTGGCAGACGCGCAGACAGGCTTGGGCTTGTTCGTCAGTGGGATTAATCGTTCGTTCCTCAATTCTGCCACAAACTCTAAAATATAATATAAATCCCGCAGTTTCGCTGCTAATTCCAATAAGAAGAAGGGCGGGCACGGGGGCACCGCCCCTACAAGATTACGGTAGAACAGGCGTCCCGCCTCTGCATTTCTGCGCTTCCCTACCTCATCTCATATCCAAACAAATTCGGATCGACTTCTCCCAAATTCAAATCGGCCAAACCATACTCAGCCCAACGCCTTTCTACCATCGCCGCCACATCCGGATCTGACTCCAAAACTTCCCCCCACTCGTGATCGCTTTCCGGCGGCATTTTCGTAGTAGCATCAATCCCCATTCTGCCTCCCAAACCAATCTTTTCACTGGCAAAATCTAAGGTATCAAAAGGCGTATTCGGCAGAATAAATACATCCCGAACCGGATCGACTTTAGAACTAATTGCCCAAACTACTTGACGCGGGTCGCGAATGTTGATACTTTTATCGACAACAATCACAAACTTAGTGTACGTAAACTGCGGTAATGCACTCCAAAATGCTAAAGCAGCCCTGCGCGCTTGACCGGGATATGCTTTATCGATCGAGATAATTGCAGCTTTGTAACTCAGCGCTTCCATCGGTAAGAAGAAATCGACAATTTCCGATACTTGCTGCCGCAAAATAGGGGTATAAATACGGTTAAGCGCGATCGCCATCATTGCTTCTTCTTTCGGCGGCCGCCCGCTAAATGTGGTCAGATAAATCGGGTCTTTGCGGTGCGTCATGCAGTTGAATCGCACCAACGGCGAATCTTCCACGCCCCCGTAATAACCCATGTGATCGCCGAAGGGCCCGTCGGGCAGAACTTCACCGGGGGTAATCGTTCCTTCTAACACAATTTCCGAGTCCGCCGGTACTTCCAAATCTACGGTTTTGCACTTGGCCAACTGCACGCCGGAACCGCCGTAAAGTCCGGCAAATAACCATTCCGATAAATCTACAGGAATTGGAGTTGCTGCAGCGAGAATAATCAGGGGATCGACTCCAAGGGCGATCGCAACTTCCAACTTTTTACCAGCCTGCGCCGCTTTCCGCAAGTGCCGCGCCCCGCCCCGCACCGATAACCAGTGTACAGTCATAGTGTTTTTTGACTGCAACTGCAACCGATAAACCCCCACATTCGGCGTACCGGTTTCGCAATCTTTGGTAATTACCAAACCCAGGGTGATAATTTTGCCCGCATCTCCCGGATAAGGGCGAATCATGGGGATTTTGTTCAAATCCAGCCCTTCTCCCTCAATTACCACTTGCTGACAAGCGGGGAAAAAGTCGCGGCCGGGTTTGGCTTTCACTACGTCAAACAGCACTTTCCCGAATTCTATCGCTTGGGAAATCTTTTTCGGCGGTTTTGGCTGTTGCAGCATTCCCAGTTTTTTGCCGAGCTCTTCTAGTTCGATCGGCTTTTCCATGTTCATCGCCCAGCAAACGCGCTGTTCCGTGCCCAACAGGTTAATCGCTACGGGGAAATCTGCCCCTTTGACGTTTTCAAACAGCAATCCAGGGCCGCCTTTTTGCAGCATTTGGTTGGAAATTTCGGCAATTTCGAGGTCGGAATCGACTAAGGCGCTAATCCGGCGCAGTTGTCCCCGTTCTTCTAGCAGTTTTAGGAATCCCCGCAAGTCTCTTGCCATTGTTGTTAAAGAAATGTTAAGTGTCCCTACTATTATGCGGCGATCGGGGGATGGAGTGCGGGGTAGGGGCGATCGGGCGATCGCTAAATAAATTTCTATTGTTATCGTTACTCTATGATTTGGTATTTCTCTGATTCATCAAAAATTGACTTTAGCTAATTTTTCTTTGCAATACTCTTAACCATAACTTAAACAAAGCTTATTCTATTGTTAGTTAATCTACTATTAACCAAAATTTAAAACAAGCTTATTCTATTAAATCCCTTTCTTTGTGGATTTCAGTCTATCCTATGGAGGAGATTTGCAAAGCCTGCTATCAATATTGAGGACGAAAATTATGACTTTCTTCACAGCACGTTGGCGGCGTGCTTTTATAGTTACGCTAGCGGTAGCAGCATTTTCGCTCTCGTTGATTACTTCTGCTGTAGCTGCTGTCACACTAAACGGTTCGGGAGCAACTTTCCCTAAACCTCTTTACGATCGCTACTTCTCTCAGATGAGAAGTGCAAATCAAATTACTGTAAACTACGAAGGAACCGGCAGCGGTGCTGGCATCAAAGCATTAATTTCAGGCAATGTTGATTTCGCAGGCAGCGACGCACTGATGACTGCTGCACAAATAGCCGAAGTAAAGCGGGGTGTAATAGCTGTTCCCACGGCTGGCGGCGCTGTTGCAGTTGTTTACAACTTGCCCGGAGTGACGAATCTGAGGCTAAATAACGATGCTATTAAAGGCATCTTTGAAGGCAAGATTACCCGCTGGAATGATGCGAAAATAGCCGGAATTTCTGGACAAGCTAAAGGCTTGCCAAATACTGCGATTCGAGTAGCTGTACGGGCAGACAGCAGCGGTACTAGCTTTATTTTTGCTAATCACTTGCAGGCGATCGGCAGCAGCATCAAAGCTGCCGCTCAGCCGAAGTGGCCAGACACCGCTGTCAGGGGTCAAGGAAACCCCGGCGTAGCTGCTTTGGTGAAAAATACAGCGGGTGCGATCGGCTACGTTCAAGATACTTATGCGCGGCAAAACAATCTCCAAACAGCATTTCTTCAAAATAAAGCTGGCCGGTTTGTAGATCCTAGTTTGGCTGAAGCAGAGAAAGCTTTAGCAGGGGAAACATTCCCTGCAGACTTCCGTTTAGTAGAAGGAAATCCTAACGACGGTTATCCGATTGTTGGCTTGACTTGGCTGTTAATCTACAAACAGTATCCTGCTGCGAAAGCAGAGGCTATTAAAAAGATGGTTAATTGGGTGATGACTACCGGTCAAGGTATCAACAAACAGTTAGAGTTTACTACAATTCCTTCAGCTACAGCTCAAAAAGTGGTTCAAACAGTTAATCAGACTGTGGTTGCCAGAGGTTAATGGGGGCGATCGCACGAGGTGATGAGTTCATGAGTTAAATGTATGACTCAAAACTCATAAATCATCAGGTTAATGTGCGCTAAATTTACTATGTAAGGTGCGCGCTACACCCCTAACAACCGGGTATCCAGCGCGCACCCAGTCCATTAGAATGACTCGAATTTCAAGCCAATATTTCACTTTTTACGCAATAATTCTGGTATGACCAAGCCTTTAAAACAATCGAAAAATTTAACTCGAAAATCGGCAGAAATAAACACAGAAGTAGATTTAACAGATACTGCTGGTGAAGGTCTATTGATGGAGTCAGGATTTACACTCTTTGTATGGGTTTTTGCCCTAGCGACAGCGGGTACGCTGTTTTGGATGAGTGCGGTAATTTTTAAAGATGCTTGGCCAGCTATTAGCCATTTTGGACTCTCCTTCTTGTGGAATCCCAAGTGGGATATCGGCGAGTTGCAGTTTGGGGCATTGCCGTTTATTTACGGCACTGTGATTAGTTCTGCGATCGGCATAATTATCGCACTTCCTTTAGGGCTGTCAGTAGCTATAGTTACTAGCGAGAACTTCTTACCCGTTTGGGTGCGATCGCCCTTGGGATTCATGGTTGAATTAATCTCGGCTATTCCCAGCGTAATAGTTGGCCTTTGGGGCATCTTTGTTTTGATTCCCTTTTTGTTGCCATTGCAGCAGTCATTGTTCGATAATTTCAGTTGGTTTCCCTTGTTCAGCAGCGAACCTTTAGGCCCCGGAATGCTGCCCGCTGGGATACTTTTATCGATTATGATTTTGCCCACAGTAGCCGCCATCAGCCGCGATGTCTTGCTGTCAGTTCCAGTCGATTTGCGAAGTGCTTCGATGTCTCTCGGTGCCACCCGCTGGGAAACAATATTTAAGCTGTTATTACCAGCAGCTAGTTCAGGAATTATCGGCGCTACAATCTTGGCCTTGGGACGCGCTTTAGGCGAAACAATGGCCGTCACAATGGTGATTGGCAACTCGATTCAAATTAACCAATCTCTCCTAGCTCCCAGCTACTCAATTCCTGCTGTTTTGGCAAGTCAATTTCGGGAAGCTCTCGAACCGCTGCACATCGGCGCTTTGATGTATTTAGCCTTGATTCTATTTGTCATCACTCTGTTGGTGAATGCAGTGGCAGTATTGCTGGTTAAGCTAATGAGCGTTAAGGGAGCTAAAAATTAAAAATGACTCAAGCACAAAAATCAAACAGTATTCTGGATGCCGAAATCTACAACCCCTTGTCACTGAGCAGAACTTTGTTCAGTCGGGGAATAACACTTATTGCCTGCGTTCTCACAGCTCTTGCCGTGCTACCTTTATTCGCTATTTTGTACAAAATCTTGGGGGAAGGGCTTACACATTTGAGCTGGGAAGTGTTAGTATCTTTGCCCGCACCCGTCGGAGTTGAAGACCAGGCTAACGGCTTTGCCAATGCCATTCTCGGCACTGTTATAATGGTGGGAATTGCGACATTGATCAGCGTGCCTATCGGCGTAATGACGGGAATATTTTTGTCTGAGTTTGGTCGAGAAAACAAAGCGATAGCCAATGGTATTCGCTTTATCACCGTCATTCTCAGCAGCGTTCCCTCGATCGTCGTTGGCGTCTTTTCCTACGCCCTAATTGTCGTTACCACCAAAGCATTTTCATCATTAGCAGGCGGTTTTGCCCTCGGCATCATCATGCTTCCAATTGTTGCTCTGACAACAGAACAAGCATTAAAATTAGTGCCTACTTCTTACCGTCTCGCTTCTGCGGGTTTGGGAGGCGGACGTTTTCAAACTATTTTTCGGATTATTATTCCCTCAGCACTCCCAACTATTACCACAGGTATTTTACTGGCTGCTTCCCGGGCCGCAGGCGAAACCGCGCCGTTGATTGTAACGGCTTTGTCGAGTCAGTTTTGGCCTCCTTTAGTTGATAAATTGGGCGAGATAATGCAGTCTCCGATAGGTGCAGAAACTATCTCAAAACTCAAAGAAATTCCCGAGACACTGCTGACTCCGACTCCTTCTATGTCGGTATTAATATATAGCTACGCCAGCTCTCCTTACAAGGAGCAGAACGAATTGGCGTGGACTGCTGCCTCTGTCCTTTTGGGTATGGTTTTAATTGCTAGCGTCGCATCCCGTACAGTAACTCGGAAACGCTTGCAAAACCGATAAATCAATAACTCAAGTGCATCTTTCAGTCAAATATTAACAATATAACCCGCAAATAATGAAACCTAAAGCTAACTTAAAAGCAGAAAACTATACAGATCAATTCCTAGACGATGTTACCCCGGAAATTGACCCCAATGCAATGCCAGCACTGCGGATTCAGGACTTGAGTTTTTATTACGGAACTCACAAAGTCTTAGAAAATTTATCGATGAATATCCCTCACCCGCAAATTACGGCGATTATTGGCCCTTCAGGTTGCGGCAAATCTACCTTTCTCAAAGCTCTCAACCGGATTGGTGAATTGGAAGGAAAGGTTCAAATTAAAGGAAGAGTCGAGTTTTTTGGACAGGATATTTACAGCCCGAAAGTAAACATTAATAGTTTGCGCCGCCAAATTGGAATGGTGTTTCAAAGACCGAATCCTTTCCCGCTGAGTATCTACGATAATATTGCTTACGGAGTGAGAATTTTTGGTCGCCAAAGCAAATCAGAATTAGATGAAATTGTGGAATCTGCCCTCAAAAGTGCGGCGCTTTGGGATGAGGTGAAAGACGATTTGAATAAATCGGCTCAGGGGATTTCGGGCGGACAGCAGCAGCGACTTTGTATTGCTCGCGCTTTGGCGGTGAAGCCGAAAATTTTGTTGATGGATGAACCTTGTTCTGCTCTCGATCCGATTTCAACGATGAAGATTGAGGAGTTATTTCAGACTCTGCGGCAGCAGTTAACTGTTGTGATTGTGACGCACAATATGCAGCAGGCGGCTCGTGTTTCTGATTACACGGCATTTTTTAATACTGATGAAAGTCGCATCGGCCGGCTGGTGGAATTTGGGCCGACAAGTAAGATTTTTACTTCTGCGGGCAATTCGAGTACGAGAGATTACATTCAAGGCCGTTTCGGTTAATACCAGGATTCTTTCCTTTATTTCGGTCGCTATATTCCGACAGGGGCTTAAGTCCCTGTCTCACAGTTAAATTCCTCTTAAGAACACTATGAAATAGTAATAGTATTTGAGTTATATCAAATCCGTTAGCATCAGAATTATTCATCTCTCTGTTATCTTCCTCTGCGTTCTCTGCGTACTCTGTGGTTTAATCATTCCAATGCAAGCGGAATTGATATTAGTGTTGACTCAGATTGGGCAACATTGTCAATAAGTATTTCAGTCCTCCTAGCTGGGGACTTGATTCTTGAGGCGGGGGTTTAGACCCCTGCCGAAATTATTGCAAATATTACTACATGTAACCTAATATCAGTATGGCAATGAACAGAAAACCGCTATATTTATGTCTTCACCGCTTCTGAAGCGAGAGTTGGGTATTTTCGGCGCAACTCTCATGGGCCTGGGCTCGATTCTTGGCACGGGAGTATTTGTGAGTATCGGGATTGCAGCGGAAGTTGCTGGGCCGGGAGTGATTTTGGCTGTAGGTATTGCGGCTTTAGTTGCTGTTTGCAATGGCCTTAGCAGCGCTCAATTAGCGGCAAATCATCCTGTTAGCGGCGGTACTTATGAATATGGCTACAAATATCTCAATCCTTGGCTGGGTTTTACTGCCGGCTGGATGTTTCTGTTGGCGAAAACGGCTTCTGCGGCTACTGCTGCTTTAGGTTTTGCAGGGTATTTTTTAAATGCAGTTGGTGTAGCCGATCGCACTTACCTGATCCTAACAGCTTTAGTCGCCCTCGCCACCCTCACTTTAATTGTATTGACGGGAATTAGGCGATCGAATATTGCCAATACTGCCATAGTCTCCGTTACACTTCTATCCTTAGCGGTGTTTGTTGCTGTCGGTTTGCCAGAGGTAAAGTGGGAAATGCCCGCCCTACAGAATCATAGCTCGATCGGCTCCATCCTCCAAGCCACCGCCCTGATGTTTGTCGCTTATAGCGGTTACGCCCGCATCGCCACAATGAGCGAAGAAGTGCGGGAACCGAGGGAAACCATTCCCAAAGCCATAATTTTCACTTTGGTGCTGACAATGCTGCTTTACGTGGGGGTAGCAGTAGTTGTCGCAGGTGTGGGGGGAGCCGATAAATTGTCTTTACAACCAGGCGGCACGACTGCACCCCTGGAAGTCATCGCCCGCAGTTTCCCAATTCCAGGAGTTTCTCAACTGCTAGCCGTCGGCGCAATTACCGCTATGTTGGGAGTCTTGCTGAACTTAATTTTAGGGCTGTCGCGCATCTGGCTGGCTATGGGGCGGCGCTTGGATATGCCGAGAGTCTTGGCGCGGCTGAATCCTTCGGGGACAACTCCCTACGTGGCTGTGGTGGTTGTCGAAGTTACGATCGCACTTTTAATCCTCGTCGGCGATGTCAAAACCACTTGGTCATTTAGCGCTTTTAGCGTTTTGATATATTACGCTATCACCAACCTCGCAGCGCTGCAACTTTCCCCCGCCGAAAGGCTTTATCCGCAGTGGTTGGCTTGGGTGGGTTTGGGAAATTGTCTGTTTCTGGCTTTCTGGGTTGAAAGGGAAATTTGGCTGACAGGATTGGCATTAATTGCCGCCGGTTTAATTTGGCGGGCGATCGTCCGACTCCCGGCCAGAAACTAGAATTGTGATAAATTGAAACAGCATCCCGCATTGTAGAGGGCCATGCCCGATCGAACCCCCTTGCTGGCGACTCAAGAATCTCTCGCATTCAGCGCCATCAGTCGCTATATAGCTCAAACCCTAATTACCATTCAGGAACAGCATCCCGAATGGATAACTGAAAAATACAGGAAAACCCCCTGGGCCAAACCTGATTTTCAGTCAGTTTTGATTGGAAAATTGACAAAAAGTTTCACAGTAGCCAGCGATACAGATTCCCTGCTGCTGACTGCGAAAAAGTACCTACAAATTCTGCTGGTTCCAGAATTCGTTAATTCACCTCAATTCAGCAAATTATCGGTCAAAATTCAGCAGCTAGCCCAATCTCAAACAGCACCACCTAAATCACAAAACTCAGTTTCGTCCAAGCCTCCCACTCCCACCACCCATCAAACAAATTCGCTTCCTATCGGCATTGCTATCTTGCTGCTAGATGTCGAAAACTTGCAACTCACCATCGAAACCGAAAAATTCCTAGAGGGAATTTGCCACTATCCAATCCAAATCAAAGTTGCCTTTGCCAACTGGCGCAGCATGGGCAAAAAAGATGCCGAATTTCACCAGCGCGGCTATCAACTAATTCATGTCCCCCCCGGCAAAGACAGCGCCGATTTAAAAATGGCTACAGTCGGCGCATCGATTTTCGTACATTATCCCACAGCCAAAGAGATTTTTGTCTGTTCGTCCGATCGCGCCCTCACTCACCTCAGCAATACACTGCAAGCCCACGGACTAACCGTATTTCAAGTCCGCAAACAAATAGATAAAATCATAGTTTTAAACAGCAAAACCGGACAAATGGAAACCCATTCCCTTGTAACCGTACCGGAAATTACACCCCTAGAACAATTAGTTGTTCAACTAAAAGAATTAATCAAAAAAGAGCAAAAACGCACCTCAACTCAGTGGATCAAAGTTTCTACTGTTTCAGCTTTATTTAGGGAAAATTACGGCTTAGTCCTCAATCAAGTTGTTGCCCATCATTTGCTCGGTACTAAAACCCGGGATATCTTTCTTAAATATCCCACCGATTTTGTCCTCCACAAACCCTCAGAAGTTTCTCAAACTTATGTCACTCTTTTTGAAGTAAGATTATCGCCCCCACCGCCAATACTTAGCCAAGAAATTCTGAATAACCACCAGACAGCACCTGCGACTTTGACAGATATTAATTCTCTGGAAGACTTGGAAAGAGCTCTTGTCAAAATCGTTGGCGACTTAACCGGCAACTCTCGTGAAAATTCTGTATTTCTCTCCAATGTAGGCAGCGAATTTCACCGACAATACGGCAAACAAATTACCCAAATAATTAAAGATTTTAATCTCGGTAGAAAATTTACTAAGTTTTTGCAATCCTGCACTTCTCTCCAGCTAAAAAAAGCCGAAAAAGGCTGGCAAGTTTCCCTCAATTAATTAAAAATTAAAATATATCAACCTCCCCATTACTAGCAACTTGAGTTATCATACAATCGAGACGTAAAGAAATGTAAAGGGATATGCAGGACAAAGTTGTGGTTGTGGTGGGTGCGACTGGCGGCATCGGTTCAGCGGTGGCCCGCAAACTCGCTGATGCGGGTGCGAGGCTAGTGCTCGCCGCCAGAGACAGCAGTAAATTAGACGCTTTAGCTAGCGAACTTTCGGCAACAGAGGTACTGTGCGTACCCACAGATATCACCGATTTGCCCCAAGTCGAGACGCTGATGCACAAAGCTGGGGCGCATTTCGGACAAATTGATGCCCTCGTAAACGCCGCCGGTGCCGGAATTCTCAAGCAGTGGAACAAGTTAGAACCCGCTGATTTAGATGCCATGCTTGACTTGAACTTGAAAGGCAGTTTTTACACCTCTCAAGCAGCGGCGAATGTGATGAAAGAGCGCAAATCCGGCCACATTTGCAATGTCATCGGGATTTTGGGCAAGCATTCGATGGCGATGGGAACGGCTTATTGCGCTTCAAAATTTGGGGTAGTTGGTTTCAGCAAGTGCATGGCAGATGAACTGCGGCGCTACGGCATTAAGTTTACGCTATTCTATTTTGGCGGGGTGGATTCTCCGTTTTGGGATAATGTGAGTTTGAAGGTAGACAGGTCAAAAATGCTGACTACCGACACTGCCGCCAATGCGATTATGTTTGCTCTTTCGGCTGACCCGCAAGCTGTGCCGATGGAGATTAATATTCAGCCGGAAAGTCATTTGTTCTTTTAGCTATTGAGGAGTGATTTGAAGGCAGAACGCAGCGGAAGCTGAAGGCAAGAAAAATTATGATATTTTTAGGTTTGAGAACTTGTACAGCCGTTAATTATGTAGGTGCATGGGCTCGCGCACCTTACCCCTATAAATAGCACGTCAAACCATTTTTTTGCCTTAGTCCTATTGGTGAAGGCCTAGCGGTCAAACCTAAGTTATCGCACACACCGGGTTTCTTTTAAGGGCCGACTTATTTCTACCTTCAGAGGGAGCTAGGATATTCAATCTTTAGGTTATTATTAAGTGGGCGCGCAATAAAAACTATGAAAAATATCCATTACTCAATTCCTCCCTTGCAATTTCGCCTTGAAAATCAGCAGATTTTCCATTTTTCAGTTTCCATTTTCAATTATTGATTATGGAGTTCGATCGCATTCAATTTTACGTTGAAAACGCTAAAGTATCCCGCGACTGGTTTGTCAGCCAGTTAGGCTTTCAATCAATAGCAGGTTATGCAGACAGCCACACTCACACGGAAGTTGTCATCAGTGGCAATGTATGTTTTGTTTTATCTTCGCCCCTGACACCCGCTAGTCCCGCTGCTAGTTGGTTGAAGTTTCATCCTCCAGGGATTGCCGATGTGGGTTTTCGGGTAAAAGACATTGAATTAGCGGTAGCTAGAGCGGCTGCTGAAGGCGCTAAAATCCTGGAACCGATTCAAGAAGACCTAAACGCAGGAGGCTATTTTAAGCGGGCAAAAATTTCGGGCTGGGGAGATTTAAGCCATACGCTGGTGGAGCGAATTGGCAGCCATTCACTGCTATCGGCTTCGGATAAGCGGTCGTTGTTTACCCGGATTGACCACGTAGTGTTAAATGTTGAATCGGGCGATTTGTCAGGTGCGGTGAGTTGGTATCAAAAAATATTAGGTTTTCAACCGCAGCAAAATTTTGATATTCAGACTGAGAAATCAGCTTTGCGGAGCCAAGTTATGGTACACGCTGAAGGTGGGGTGCAATTCCCGATTAATGAACCCGCATCAGCTAATTCTCAAATTCAAGAGTTTTTGAGCGCAAATCGGGGGCCGGGAATTCAGCACATGGCTTTGCAAACTAATAATATTGTGGGTGTTGTTGCCGATTTGCGATCGTGCGGTTTGCCTTTTCTACCAGTTCCTCCAACATACTACTCGGAATTGCAGGAGCGGCAAAACTATTTGCCTGCTGATTGGCAAGAAATTGCAGCTTGTCAAGTTTTAGCCGATTGGCAAGAAGATACTCCCGCAGCGATGCTGCTGCAAATCTTTACCCAGCCAATTTTTGCAGAACCGACTTTCTTTTTCGAGATTATTGAGCGCCGAGTTAGTTTAGTTAACGGCAAACAGGTGCAAGCAGGAGGTTTTGGGGCGGGGAATTTTCGAGCTTTGTTTGAGGCAATTGAACGCGAACAAATGAAGAGGGGAAGTTTGATAGATGATTGACAAAACTTCCACTTTTTAGATCATACAGGGGTGTTAATCAGCACTGCGATATCTTTCCAGCCGTAGGCAATTTCTTTGAGTGCAACTCCTGCTCTACTTGTTTGCTGTTCGTCTACTTTTTCACCTCCTAAAAATTCATAAAACCTATAGGCTGAATTGTCTCCTAGTACCCAAACTAGCATCGAGTTCAAACTTAACTCTGCCAATTTTGTGGCAACTGTTCTCACGAGTTGCCGTCCGATTCCTTGACGCTGATATTCCTCCAAAATATAGATGGCAAATAATTCTCCTTTATATACATATTTGCCGGTGCGCTCGCAACCACCCGCAGCAAAACCCACAATTTGTCCCGACTCATTCTCAGCAACGCAGACAAAAACCCCAGTATTTTTGACGTTGGCAAGGATTTCTTGCCAACGGCTTTCTGCTTTTTCATAGGACAGTTGCGCGAAGTAATCTGTGGGTACAATTTTTCGGTAAGCTGTCCGCCAAGTATCTAGATTAACCCGTGCGATTGCAGGTGCGTCAGCGATTTTAGCTTCTCTCACAATCATCAGAAAATACTCCTTTCGGGCCCGGAAATTCTATTTTCAAGTCTAGGCTAACTATATGATCGCGCCCTTCTAGTTTAGCTCTATACAGGGCTCGATCGGCCTGTCCAATTAACTCCTCAATCGATAAACCAGCAGCAGGCACAGTAGTAGCGATCCCCATACTGAGAGTTATAAACTTACTTACCTTGGAAGCAGCATGAAAAATTGCCGCTGCTTTCAAATCGCTGCGAATTGCTTCAGCTACCTGCTTTGCTCCTTGCACATCAGTTCGCGACAAAATTACCGCAAATTCTTCGCCGCCGTAGCGGGCGGCTAAATCTCCTGCCCGCTGAGCGTGGCTAGCTAAAATCCGGGCTACTTGTTTTAAACATTCGTCGCCTCCTTGATGCCCGTAATGATCGTTGTAAAGTTTAAAAAAATCGATATCGCACAGAATTAAAGACAGCGACTCTTTTTCTCGCTCCATCAACTGCCATTCTAACTCCAATTTTTTGTCAAAACAGCGGCGGTTGGGAATTTGAGTCAATCCATCCACCGAAGCGAGCCGCTGCAATTCCATGTTAGCTGCTTGTAATTCTAATTTGGCTTGTTCTAAAGCTACATTTTGCCGAGCTAATTCTTCACTTTGGCGTTTTTCTTGTTCGTACAAAAATCGGATTGAAGCTTCAGCTTCTTGCAATTCTTGCTCTGCATATTTGCGCTTGACAAATTCCCCTAATTGAGAACTTACCACAGCTATGATCTGAAGTAAATCTTGATCCGGTGGCAGTTCTTCCCGGCAAAAAAAAGTCATTACTCCTACAACTTGGCTCCTAGCGTGAATGGGGAAACCGAATCCCGATCGCAGTCCCGCTTCCTCGGCCAAGCGCGATCGCACGAAATTGCGATCGCCCACAAGATCGGTAATCCACTGCGTAGAACCGCTTCTGGAAACCGCTCCCGGCAAACCCTCACCCGCAGCGAAAGTAATCTGCTGGTGGTTTTCGGCAAACTCGCTAACTTCCTCCGCCGCCTGCCAAACAGCCACCCGCCGCCAACCAGGAGCTTCCTCGATCGGACAGCAAAGTGGCAGGCACAAAAGCGGCTGTTTTTCGCGTTTTATTTCCGCACCAAATCTAGTTTCTTTCTCCCCCTCTGTGGGCGTCCAAAGTTCGCCAATATCCCACCCAAAACTTTGGCAAATAGCTTGCAAAATTCTCGGAGTTGCGCTATCTAGAGAAGTTGATTCTGACAGGATATGAGTAACAGCATACTGTGCTTCTTGACAATTTTTTATGCGCTGTTGCTTGGTAATGTCTTTGCCGATATAAACAAAATTTTGTATAACCTCGCTATCTGCATACTTGCTTCCTGTGCTTGTCTCGAAAGTAGAGCATGAAAACGCAACAATCAGCTTTAAACCTATTTTCGTTTGGCAAGCTACTTTTACTTGAGGCCAATATTCGCTTTTAAGTGCAGGAGGTAGCTGGCTGACTTTGCGTAACAATTCCTCCTCAGCGGTAATCATGGATATGGATTGGCCGATTAATTCCGATTCGGTATATCCAAATAATTGCTGTGCGGCTTGATTCACTTTTTTGATTTTTCCCGAGTTTGCTGTTACTAACAAAACATCGCCTAGGGAATTAATGATTTTGTCAATATAATCGCCAGCCGCAGCTAAGTAATCGACTTTAATACTGTTTTCGTTGGCAGCCTGAACCATTCTTTGCTGAGCTGCAATGCTATCGGTCACATCTTCGCATAAAATAATCAATCTGTCAGCATTGGCTTCTCCATGATAACCAAAGATGTACAAATCTAGATACAAATAAGAGCCGTCTTTTAGAACTCTGGTAATTGATTTTAACTGAAAGTCTTGCTCTCGTTGTTCAATAATACCTTCAAGAATTTGTTCAATTCCAATCAGTTCGGGAAAACTATCGCGCACGTCTTTTCCTTCGCCTACTTCCTCATGAATGTCGGCAAACTCTTGCACTTTTAAAGATATTTCTTGAATTTTAAGTTCCCGATCGACTGTGAGGTATTCAATCCTGCGTAAGGATAAAAGCTTATAAAGAAGAATATTAATACTTCTTGTGCTGCTCTCTACAGTTAATATTGGAAGCATCTCGTTATTGTTGTAGAGCATCAATCTCAAAAATTAGCAGGTAAAGTTAGTTGTTTTTTGGCTGCTATTTCTCATATAAATTTTTATACTGGCAGATGTCACCCTCTGGTACCGCTGGCTAATTTATGCAAACAGTACACTTTGGATTCTCCAAGCAGTTTTTTGCTTATTTTAAAAATGAGGCAAAATATTAATTTTACCAACTTTTTTTTGAGAAAGCGCAGTCACAATCATCCTCTATTGAGGTTGAGATTTATGAACAATACGTAGCGGTTTGCACTATTTGTGCGGCATATTTTAATTTTAAATTCAGCGATATGGCTGACAACCGCTAAAGTTAAGAAGTAGCACAGTTTAATTCAAATGTTCCCTTTAATTAGCACTATTCCTATAGACCTTACCTCCCCTGGTTATTTGTGTCAATTTTTGTAAAGAAAGTGTTACCTGTAAATGATATAGTATCGAAGTATTTGTATAAAAGCTTAAAAATACTCTGCTAAATGCTGAGACTTATTACCGACTTTGACGGCCCGATCATGGACGTGTCCGATCGCTACTACCGAGTTTACCAGTATTGTCTTGCCGAGACTAAGCGTTCGGACCAACCAGTGCGCGAACTCCCCAAAGCCGAGTTTTGGGACATGAAGCGCGCGCGGGTTCCCGAAACCGAAATTGCCATGCTCTCAGGATTAGATGCAGATCAAGCCCGCGATTTTGCTCAGAAACGCCGTCAAACCGTTCACACGCTCCCTTACATGATTTACGATCGACCAGCGCCCGGCGCTCTGGAAACGCTCGAAAAGGTGCAGCGCGCTGGAGTAGACTTAGCGGTCCTGACCATGCGCCGCGTCAGGGAACTAGACGAAGCCTTCAACCGCTGTAATTTAGGGCAATTTTTCCCTGAAAACCGCTGCTATTGCCTCCCCAACGATTACGTCAAAACCGGGGATGTCAAAGATAAGCCCCTGTTGATGGCAAAAGCTCTCGCCGAACTGCCGCCGGCTTCTGACGTTTGGATGGTTGGGGATACGGAGGCGGACATTGTAGCAGCAAAAACGCACGGTGTCAAGGTAATTGGTGTTTTGTGCGGAATTCGCGATCGCACCCAACTAGAAATGCACCAACCGGATTTAATTGCCAACAATTTGAGCGAAGCAGTTGAGATTATTTTAGGTCGCAAAAATTAGTCATTAGTCATTAGTTATTAGTCATTAGTTATTAGTTATTAGTCATTAGTTATTAATTGTTAGGTGATGTTATTTGTCAGAGGTCTTGATTCCACAGTAGTTATTAGTGGTTGGCTGGTGACTAATAACTGCTGACTAATAACTGCTGACTAATAACTGCTGACTAATAACTGCTGACTATCGCAGAAAACCGCTGACCAGCCACAGAATTAAAAACGTAAACAAAGCGATAAATTTCTCTGTTGTTATAAATGCCGGACTGACCAAAGAACCCAAAAAGCCTCCTAGCAATAAGCCTATAACCAAGCCAGCCACAGTCAGCAGCACAGCCCGACCAAATTTTTGTTCCTTGCGATTAACAAAATAAAGACAAGAGCCGACCCCAAGAGCCAGAGTCAACTGTAGTAAACCATCATTAGCTGCCGGATAAATACTCAGTCCGCCTAACCCCACATACACCCCAGCCGGCCACAAAATGTCCGATCGACTAGGAGTATCGATTAGCCGCTGCAACCAAGCTGGGCTGCCACTAGGAGGAGAGGGAGTAAAGCTTGGGGGTGGCGGAGTCAGCCGTTCGGGAAAGCGGATGCGTTCGGGTACTTTAATTTTCCCTTCCTGTCGCTGCCGCAGGCGATCCATGAGGATCGCATCGTAAGCTGCTTCGATCAATTCCAAACGTTTCTTGTCACCGCTGTACTGCTCGCCTAGGCGCGTGCGGGCCTCTTGCACTTCATCAAAGGAAGCATCTTCATCGACTTCAAGCAGTTGATAGGGAGTTGGCTCACTCATGGTAATAACCCGCTGAAGACTCTCGTTATAGAGCAATCTTAACAAGAGAGGAAAGCGGGGCGGGAGCTCTGCCGCTTTCCCAAGAGTTTTGCTGCTAGTTTTTGGTGCTTTAAAACAGGAACCAGCAAACCTTACGAAAATAGAAACTAGAAGGCATTTGGCATTCGTAAATAAAAAATAATGAATCCAAAGATTGTTATTTTTATCTGGGCCGTCTAAAATTTTACCTTCTGCCAAATGCCCTCAGAAGGGACTTTTCCCGCAGGCACTCACAATTCCCGACCACTGGACTTTTTTAAGTTGATCGCGGCGGTACGAAAAAAAGCGAGCCGAGTCAGAATAAGTACAGAAAGGAGCGATCGCCACTTGAGAAAGATCGATTCCCAACTGCTGCAATTGCAGAGCATTGCAGAGGCGAACATCCAAGCGTACTTTTCCCGGTTCTGGATCGGCTAAGACAGGCGTTTCCGGCAGTTGGTGCAAAAACTCTAAAATGCCGTCGGCTGTCGCACTAGCGGCACTCTTAGGAGCAATAGTGGCTCCCAGTTCCGCTGCTACTTCCACAGATACCTGGTAAACCTCTCCAGCGATCGCCGGCCCCATAGCAATCTTCAGATTTTCTAGTTGACTGCCTTGTGCCACAAGTTGAGCGATCGCCTCTGGTAATATCTTAGCAGCAGTCCCGCGCCAACCCGCGTGAACTGCCGCAACCAGTCCCGTGCGATCGTCAGCAATCAGCACCGGCACGCAGTCGGCCGAGCAAACCCACAGCGCCTCCAATTCTCGATCTGCCACCAAGCCATCAGCCTCAGCATAGCTTGGGGCAGCGGTTTCCGGGGCCGGAGCCACAACCGGGGACAACTCACTCGTTTTGAGTACCGCATTGCCGTGTACCTGTTGGAGTCGGTAAACCTTAGCTCCAGGTTCGAGAACTGCCGTCAGATCGATCGGCCCCTGGGGCGAGAAATCGCGAGTAAAAAAGCCGTGAGACCAGCGAGAAAGCAAGCTGCAAGTCAGATAGGGCAAGCCTTCAGAACTCTGCCAGTCCCAACTGATACCGTCAGACCTTCCGACGCACTCATAGTCAGGAAAATTTGTCAAGCGATCGCCAGCTACAGTCATGAAACCTATCCTTACCCAAGCGAATCATTTAGCTTGTATTCTAAACAATCAAAAATTTTGTCCGCGAAGTTTAAAGGCAGGGCCAGGTTTCAGGAAAAAATCGGGATGAGTCGGCGGTTTTAGGAGAACCTACTGCGCCGAAATTTTGCATAACCCGAGAAATATAGGCAACTAATTAACATATACGAACACCAAAGCGCTATCATCAGTGTGGCCGTCACAGACTTCTAGGCAAGTGCCATCGGGATCAAAAAAACCGGATATCGATCGCGAGAGAATGCGTAAGGCATTTGAGCTTGTTCTATGTGCAAAAAAAATTGCCTCAAGCCCGGTAAAATCAGTTAGGCCTGTATATAAAGACAAGGATTGCCATACATTCGATCCTGACTTCGAGATCCTTGTGCCCCCTGTTGAGTTGGGAAAAAAAATCGTGAAACCAGTTCCAGACAAGCAAATAACAGCCCCTTTGAACACCAAACAGCAAAAAAAGAACCCTACAGGCGCCCGGACTCGATCGCGCCTTTTGTCCGATCGCTCACTGCTGGTGGGACTGGGTTGCCTTGCCAGTCTGGGACTGCTCAGCAAAGGCTTAGTTTGGGCCCAAGCCGAAACTCCGCCAGCAGAACAAGCCGTCCCCGGCGCGGCAGACCTCCAGCCATTATTTGAAGCTCCTCTCCCGCCCCCGGAACCAGAATTCAGCCAAGGATCGCCCGAACCATACCCTGAACCGCAGGCAGAAGTTCCGCCCTCCGAGCCTTTCGATGCCGCACCGCCGTCAGAGCCTGAGTACGCCAGCGAACCACCTCCCACCGAATATTATCTGCCGGAACCCGCGCTGATTCCCCTGCCAGAAGCGACGGCCCAAGAGCCGCCTTTTGAAGCGCCAGTTAACCCAGCCCACGCTGAAATCGACCAAACAGACTACAGTGTTGGTGCTACCAGCGAGTACGAAGCGCCAACCAGAATAGAGTTTGCAGAACGATCGACCGGCTGCGAAGGAGGTGGCGATTTGTGCGCGCCTCCTCCTGTTTCCGAGCCGGTGACGGCAGATGCAGGAGAACCCAGCTACAGCCCGGAAACTCCGATCGCAGGCGACGGCTATATTGCAGCCCCTCCTCCTCGAAATCTGCCAGAAAGCCTTCCGGGCGAGGTTGGGGGAACTGTAGCAGGAAATAGTAGCGCGAATCCTGTCAGTAAACTCGGTCAAGCCGTTCAACAAATAGGCAGCCAGGTTTGGAAGGGTTCAAATCCGCCGGAATCTGCCTACGCACCCCCGCGCTACCCAGCAAACATCGGCTACTCGGCAGACGCAGGATACTCGGCAGACACTGGATACTCCGCAAACATCGGCTACTCGGCAGACACTGGATACTCCGCAGACGCTGGGTATTATGCCGGATCTGCATCTTACGGCGGCGCTCCAGCGCCCAGCATGGGACTCGGGCCGGTTCAAGTCGGTGCGGTTAGTGTCAGCAGCGGCAGCAATACCGGTTTTGCTTACTACAATCTCACGCCGCGTCCCGCAGGTCTGCCCGGAAATGGCAACACCAGCTTGCTGTTTCCGCTATCTATTGCTTCGGCAATTACTTCGCCGTTTGGGTGGCGGACTCATCCGGTTATGGGCTACGGCAGGTTTCACACCGGAACTGACTTGGGGGCTCCGATGGGAACGCCCGTACTGGCAGCCTATGCGGGTCAAGTGGCAATCGCAGATTGGTTGGGTGGTTACGGTTTGACGGTGGTTCTCAACCACAACAAAAAGTCTCAGGAAACTCTCTACGCTCACCTTTCGGAACTGTTTGTGAAACCGGGAGAGTGGGTGAAACAGGGAGAGACTATCGGCCGCGTCGGCAGTACGGGAATGTCTACAGGGCCTCACCTCCACTTTGAGGTTCGCCAAATGACTGACCAGGGTTGGGTGGCGATCGACCCGGGATCTCAACTAGAATTCGCTCTGGCAAAAATGATCGGCAGTTTGGAAACCGCCAAAGTACCGCAAATGCCGAAAATGGTGGAAATACAAACCGCTAGCGGACTCAAGGATTTGGAAAACGATCTGCCCCAGCTTCCACCTCTGCCGCTGGGAATGGACATCGAAGTTCACAACCTCCAGCCGCCATTCCCGGAACTGTTAAAAGCTGACACTTCTAAGCCCAAAGGTACTGAAGCCGTCAAACCCAAACCTCAGAAGCAAGCTAACAGGTAAAAATTGGGGACTGGCTAGATTAAATTTCTTGTGGAACGGTCGAAAAGCCCACCCCACAAGAAGATTTATGTTTTGTGCAACGAGTTCGCGTGTTCGTTGCTTTTCCTCGTTACCAGGCTCTTTGGGGTAACGAGGAAAAACTGATAAAAAATGGTAACTTGCAGCTTATGCTAATAGCGCAGCATTTGTGGGAATTAATTTTATTTCTGATTATTCTAGTCGGGCCGATTCCCTTAAGCTTGTCTCTTGCCTTCGAGAATCAGAAAGAAAACAATAACTATTCATTTCCCCATTTTCTCCTCGTACTCCTGACGGGATGGAGCATTGCACAAGTTTGTATCGGCTTGATTTTAGGAAGTGCAGATCGACTAAATATTGCTGCGGTGATTATAGCAGAAATTTTGATTTGTGCGATCGGCTTCATCCTGATTTATACAAAAAACCACAAAACTTTTACCTTCTCCGAGTGGCCGATTCCCCGACTTAAGCAACCTCTGAGCAAATCAGAATATCTAATTATTGTTGCCACCGCTGTTGCAGGATTTTTGCTGTTACAAACTCTCGCAAGCAAACCCACAACCAATTATGATTCATTGTGGTTTCACCTGCCTGCGATCGCCCGATGGTATCAAACCAATTCATTTAAATTATTAGATGCTGCGGGTAATTGGATTTTTGAGCAAGAACAAGCCCGAGTATATCCCTACAATTGGCACGTTTTATCTGCTTTGTGTGTACTCCCCTTCGGAGAAGATTTTCTAGCAGCTTTTCCCCTGCTAATTGCGTGGGGACTTGAGGGAATTGCAGTCTATCTATTAAGCGTAAAATTTGGAGCAACGCGACTTCACGGTATGGCAGCAGCATCTTTAGTCTTGACAGTACCGATGATGCTCAACCAAGTTAACACCATTCACCCAGACTTACCGCTAGCTGCAATATTTACAGTCGGTTTGTATCTAGGTTTATCATATCATAGCAGCCGATCGCAATCCGAACTCTCCCTATTTTTGGCTGCCGCAGGAATGCTAGCCGGAATAAAAATCACTGGGATAGTCTATGCTGCCTCACTTTTAGGAGGATTAGCAATATTAGAACTTAAAAGATTCGCGGTTAATAAAAAATCCACACCAGCTAATTTTAGAATTCGCCACTTTATCAAACCAGTGTTACTGTGCGGCGTAGCTTGTTGCTTGCTTTTAGGAGGTTTTTGGTATGCAAGAAACTTGCTGCAAATTAATTACCCTGTCAGCGAAGTCGGCGATATTAAAATTCCCTTAGAACCTGTTTCCTTACCGTCTCCCGTACCTGGGCCAACACCTCCGGTACAGCAGCAGCCCGCTTTCCCACTTCTAAAGATTTGGCAAAGCACTTTAGCAGCTCAATTTAATCCCAGCAATTTTTCCCACTGGCAAACTGTCGGCTTACAAATTATCATTAGATTGCAACTGCCCTTTCTGGCGATCGCACTTCAGGTATTGGCAGCGCCTCTGGCTTTTATCCACAGTAAAACCAGAAGAATTAATCAAAATAATATTATTTTAATTGTACTTCTCGCCAGCACAGGAATTCTGTATTTAATTACACCTTACACCTCCGGTACTGTGGGAGAGTCGATCGGTAAACTCAGCCCTATACTCGGTTTTAACCTCAGATACGGATTTCCCTTTTTAAGCGTACTCGCCGTCGCTGCAGCAGCTACAGCAACTCTCTTGAAAACTCCAAATCTAGTTGTTATGGCAGTGGTTTTGGTTAGTGGTTTGTTCGGAATTACTAGCAACACAATTTTTGATTATATTAAAAATGCTTCTTTCACCGGAGATAGCATTGTTTGGGGGAGTTTGTTGATTGACAATTTGAAGTCTAACCCAGTAGAAGCTATTAATAGTATCTGGAAAATATTAGCTCCGAGTTGGCAATATATATTACCATATCCGATATTTTATATTGTGTCAGTGACTGTGGCTGCGGTCTTGTTGAAAATAAATCCTGGCTTCGGATGGCTGAATCATGTATTTCCAAGCCGAAGAAAATCAATTTACATAGTGATAATTGGTGTCTGTATAGGATTGATAGTAATTGGTCATTGGAGGGAAAAGCGAGATTTCGCACGCACCGAGCTGTATCGCGGCATTTACGAATATATTGATAAAAATACAGTGCCAGATGAAAGAATAGGCTTCTTTTTAAGTTCGCGCAGCTACCTGTTTTACGGGAGAAATTTGGACAGACAAGTTTTATATGTGCCGTTTAGAGCCGATCGACTTTCGGCATGGATTGACAACCTGCGGCAAAATAAAATTAGGACTGTGGGATTCGGGCCCCTGACTGAGACAAACGCAGCTACCAGAAAAGCTTTATCTTGGCTGACAAGTCCCCAGGGCCCGCTGCAACCCGTTTTCGGGAAAGATTTTAATACTGAGTCGGTGCTATATCGCTTGAAAAATTAAAATATATCAGTTATAATTAGGGCTTACGAAGGGGTGTTCAGAAACCGGGTTTTTCAACCCAAATACTTGCTTAGAACCCTCAATCTCGGTTAAAAAACCCGGTTTCTTTGTTCGGATTGCGTAAGTCATAATCATGAACCAAGCTAAAACTCTATTTTCAATTATTGTTCCGACTTACAATCGCCCCGATAAATTAGCGGCGTGTCTCCAGTCTTTTGTGAACCTGGAATATCCGCGCGATAAATTTCAAGTCATTGTCGTTAACGACAGCACCGAAATATCTCTACAATCAACAATTTCTCCCTTTCAAAACCAGCTAAATCTCATCCTTTTAACACAACCGAATTCAGGTCCAGCAATAGCAAGAAATACTGGCTCTTTTGCAGCCACAGGCAAATTTTTAGTATTTACAGACGATGACTGTACTGTGGCCACAGACTGGCTGCAAACTCTAGAAACTCGATTTTCCAAAACACCAGACTGCTTAATAGGAGGTCGAATTATTAACGCACTTCCTGATAACATATATTCTACGGCCAGCCAGCAATTGATCGATTACCTTTACAGTTACTATAATGCTATTCCCGAACGCGCAAAATATTTCACTTCCAACAATTTTGCCCTTCCCGCTGACTCCTTCCAAAAAATCGGCGGCTTTGGCACAACTTTTTCCTTCGCTGGAGAAGATCGGGAATTTTGCCATCGGTGGCTAAATTCCGGCTGTGGCGCGGTTTACGCTCCCGAAGTTATAGTCTATCATGCCCACAAAATGACATTGCACAAATTTTGGCAACAGCAATTCAAATACGGTAAAGGTGCTTATTTGTTTCAGCAAATTACTTCTAAAAGCGCTGAGAATTCCACACTGCAACATCCATCCTTTTATTTCAAATTGCTCGCTTATCCATTGGCACACACACCGGGTATTAAAAAGCTATTAATTGCAGCATTGTTTTTATTGTCACAGGCGGCAATTGCAGCGGGATTGTTCTGGGAAAAGAACAATTCTGCTGATAAGTAATCCTAAATTGGCTTTAAGCTGGACTTCCCCTCGTACAAATGTACTAAAATCTCTAAAACCTTTACTAATTAAAGCCTTCAATTGTTGAGTTTAAAAAAACTGTAGCCAGGTATGAGCAATAGCTGTTGAGCGCGATCGCGCAGAACGCTTTCAATTCAATACGATCGCTCCGATCGCTTGTAGGCGTTCTTCATAGCTCTGGCTACAGAAATCTTACTCAACAATTGAAGCTCTTGCCACGAAAGGCTTTTGAGACTATGTAAGTATATTTGCTGGGGTAAGTCCAGTTTAAGAGTCGGCGGTTGAAACCGCTACTACATAAACTTTCGTCCCTCTCTAAAAGACTAATAAATCAAGTTGATTAAATAAATCCGTGTTCGGCTAAGAATTCTGGTGTGATGCCTCCCAAACTGTTGATTGCCTGGGTTTCTTCCCACGGTTCGGAATGGGATTTTGAGCCGCTGCGGAGAAATTTGCCGACATATTTGCCCAGAATATCTGCTTCTAAATTAACTAAACTTCCGGGTTGCAAATATCTGAGGTTTGTCTCACCAAAACTGTGGGGAATAACAGCAACTTCAAACCAATTGCCGTCAGCATCGCAATCTGCCACGGTTAAGCTGATGCCGTTGACGGCGATACTGCCCTTGGAAACGATGTAAGGTGCGATTTGACGCTGCCATCCCGAATTGGTTGCTGGTGGGGCAGTAAACCGCATCTCCCAAGCGTTGGCGGTTTGGGTTGATGTCGCTAAAGTGCCGATCGCATCTACGTGCCCCGTCACAAAATGTCCCCCCAATTTGCTACCGGCCCGCAGGGAGGTTTCTAGGTTCACCAAAGCATCGGGGAATGATCCCAGAGTAGTGCGGCGGAGAGTTTCAGGGGAAGCGACGGCGACAAAACCTTGAGGCAGAACTTCCACTACCGTCAAACAGACTCCATCCACGGCTACGCTGTCCCCAATGGCTAAATCTTGTAAAATCTGGTAGGAGTTGTTTGATGTGCAGGAAATTTGGAAATAATCGTTGCCTAGCGACTTCAGCTTTCCCAGAGATTGAATTAGTCCTGTAAACATAAGTATTTTTCCGTAGTCGATCGCTTATTTACATGAAACCATAGAGACAAACCAGAGATAGGAGGTTTTGCCGTCCCCCTCTCCCCCCGAGTCAATCGAAAATCGAAAATCGATAGTCCCAGATCTGTTGCAGATTCCGGCGAAGATCAAGTCATACTGGATTTAGGTGATCTTTATGTCCAAGTTCTCTACTGCCTTACAGTTTCTTAATTCTATGAGGCCGATCGAATGATTGAAATGAAAGTCGCTGGAATTGCCTTAGATGCAGCCACGCGCAGTCCTATTGTCCTATTGAGAGACGCTACTGAGCGACGGGCTTTGCCTATTTATATCGGTCAGGAGCAAGCAAAGGCTATTATTAGCGCGATCGAAGGCCACAAGCCTCCTCGGCCCTTAACTCACGATCTGATGGTCAATTTTTTAGAGGCCTGGAGTCTTACCTTGGAGCGCATAGTTATTCACTCGCTGCAAGATAACACGTTCTATGCCGTGCTGATCGTCCGTCAGGGAGAAGTTAAAAAAGAGATCGATGCCCGACCTAGCGACGCTATCGCTCTAGCCCTGCGTACGAATAGCCCCATCTGGGTGATGGAAGAAGTCGTCGCCGATGCTTCGATACCGGTCGATCGAGATGCTGATGAGGCAGAACGCCGGGCCTTCCGGGAATTTATCTCAAACCTCCGTCCAGAGGATTTGATTAAGAGAAGCGGCTTCAGCCCGGGCGAAACTTCCTAAACTTTATGCGCTATCGACGGTTTGGCAAAACGGAGTTGCACCTGTCTGTATTTTCCTTGGGAACCATGCGCTATTTGGCTTCTGAGGAAACTGCCTGTCAGACTGTACAGCAGGCAGTGTCTCAGGGAATCAATCACCTGGAAACGGCGGCGGGTTACGGTTGCAGTGAGGAATATCTTGGCGCGGCCCTTTCGGCTGGTTTGTGTGTCGATCGATCGCGCCTCCACGTCACTACAAAAATTTCCCCAACCGAGGATGCAGCAGCAATGGAACGCTGCATCGACGCATCCCTCAAACGCCTGAATTTAGACTATATCGATTGTCTGGCAATTCACGGTTTGAATACTTGGGAACATTTGGCTTGGGTGCGATCGCCCACAGGCTGCATGGAATCTGTACGCCAAGCCCTGGCTGATGGTCGGATTCGGCACGTCGGCTTTTCGACTCACGGGCCTCTGGATCTGATTTTGGCTGCAATCAATACAGATTGGTTTGAATTTGTCAATCTGCATTATTACTATTTTTTTCAGCGCAACGCCCCGGCAATTGAACTCGCTAAAGACAAAGATATGGGCGTTTTTATCATTTCCCCGGCAGATAAAGGAGGGCAACTCTACACGCCCCCGGAAACTCTCGCAAAATTGTGCTCGCCTTTCTCGCCCTTAGAGTTAAACTATCGGTTTTTACTCAGCGATACGAGGATTGGGACTTTGAGTGTGGGCCCTGCAAATGCGACAGAATTAGAGCAACCTCTGAAATATGGCGATCGCGACTTTCCCCTCACCAACGCCGAAATCGCTGCGTTCGATCGGCTAGAATCGGCTATTGCAGACACTTTGAAAACCGACAAATGTAGCCAGTGCTATGCCTGTTTGCCTTGCCCGGAAAACATCAACATTCCCGAAGTATTGCGACTCCGCAATCTCGCCGTCGGGTGCGACATGACTGACTTTGGCAAATACCGCTACGCCATGTTTGAAAATGCCGGACACTGGTTTCCCGGCAGCAAAGGCAACCGCTGCACCGATTGTGGCGAATGTTTGCCCCGGTGTCCCGAAGAGTTAGACATCCCAACCTTGCTCAAAGATACTCACCAGCGACTCGGCGGCAAAGCAGGCAGGCGGTTGTGGGATTGAAAAAAAGGTGAAGCAGGGAAAAGCCGATCGAGCGTATCTAAGTGTTGCAATAATTACGCTAAACTTTGGTTTAACCTGAAATCTTCCACCATTCTCGCTTAACAGGCTTTCTGGCCTGTTCCACAAAAAGTGCATTTTCTTGTGGGGATGGCCCAGAACCCGCCCCTTGTATCTTAAAAGAGTCAGGCGATAGATCGCTACGTCAGTCAGTTGATCGTTACACCAAGCAGGCGATCGTACCGACTTTCAGGCGATCGAGCCGACAATGAGTCGATCGTACCGACTTTCAGGCGATCGAGCCGACAATGAGTCGATCGTACCGACTTTCAGGCGATCGAGCCGACAATGAGTCGATCGAGCCGACTTTCAGGCGATCGTACCTTATTTAAGGTAAATCTAAAGAAACAACAAAAGTTTCTGACTAAGGTGCAAGTTT
>NZ_JAUBSD010000009.1:0-96520 GCF_036704575.1 Microcoleus sp. K5-D4 | reverse complement strand
ATAGCTGGTATTTATAATTATGAACTTTCTTTGAAGACAAATTAGCCATCGCCTGAGACTTTCGCAAGAGGTCTAATCTAAAATCTCAACTCTCAAATCGTATTACTTCTTCAGCGCCAGCGGACGATCGCAATTTTAGTCCCCTTACCCACTTTGGAAACAATCTCAAATTCGTGCATCAACCGCTTGGAACCACTCAGCCCCAAACCCAAACCGTGATTAGAAGTATAACCGTCGGTCAGTGCTAATTCGATGTCTGGAATTCCCGGGCCCTTGTCTTCAAATATCAGCCTCAGCCCTTTGCGGGTTCCTAATTGCAGCGTTTCGAGAGTTACAGTTCCCCCTTTGCCGTAGTCTACAGTATTGCGGGCGAGTTCGCTGGCTGCGGTAACGATTTTCGTTTGGTCTAATAAACCGAATCCCATTGCTACAGCCCAAGCTCGCACTTGCTGCCGGACGTGGACTATATCGGATGACGATCGGATTTCTAGTGTCTCACGTTTTGACATGGCGGCTACTGTACCAAAATAGAACTTCTCCACAAAATATAGGACTTACGCTCGTCAACTTAGTTTCTCCTAATAGGACTTACGCACTTACTACGATTTTCTCTCAATAGAGAACATAGTGAAGCCATCTCAAACCCTTGATTTAACCCCCTTGAGTGCGTAAGCCCTGTCCTCAGAAATCTTTAGTTTGTCAACAAGGTATCTACAAACAAACTAGGTTGCTTGACTGCCTGTGCCTCATTCAGGGGACAATTAATCGACTGCTTACGCTTCTTGCTCGTCAGGAGAGAAACCCAAGGATTTTCTTAACAAAATCATGCCTTTTTCAACGCTTAAAGCTGTGCGAACGCCTGTCAGGGAAAGCCCCAATTCAACGAGGGTAATAGCAACCGCTGGCTGCATCCCGACCACAACTGTTTCCGCATCTAAAATTCGCGACATACTAGCGATATTGTTGATAATGCGACCGATAAAGGAATCTACTATTTCTAGGGAAGAAATTTCAATTAACACACCTTTAACGCCTGTTTTGACTATGCGGTTCGTCAGGTCATCTTGCAGGGTCATTGCTAAGCGATCGTGCATATCTACTTGAATTGTTACTAGCAGAAATTCTCCCATTTGAAGTATCGGTATTCGTTCCACCAATTCACCTACTCGTTAATTTTTACTTGAGTTTTTTCGGTCAAATATGTAATATCTTTATCTTTCCTCTTTAAGATTTTTTATGGTTAAACCTTGGCGCTGTAACGCAACTTTAAAAGCATCCGCTAAAGTAGCTTTTGTGAGAATATCCTGCAAGTCAACTCCCAAATGAACTATGGTTTGAGCTATTTGCGGGCGAATGCCGCTGATGATGCACTCAGTACCCATTAAACGGGCGGCGGCGACAGTTTTTAATAAATGTTGAGCAACTAAAGTGTCAACAGTCGGCACACCTGTAATGTCTAAAATTGCAAATTCTGAGCCTGTTTCCATGATTTCCTGCAACAGAGTTTCCATGACTATTTGAGTGCGGGCACTGTCGAGAGTCCCGATCATGGGTAAAGCGAGAATGCCTTGCCAAAGTTTGACTACGGGTGTTGACAATTCGAGCATTTCTTGCTGCTGGCGTTCAATGACTTCTTCGCGAGCTTTGAGAAAAATTTCTGTCACCCAAAGGCCAAGCTGGTCTAATAAACTGGTGGAAAGCCAAAGTTGTTCGACAAGTGCGTCGCGGTTTTCTGTCAGTTCGTGACAAAGCCGATCGAACAATGGCTTTTTGAAGCATAAAATGAAACTCGCTATCTCTGAGGGAGTAAAGCCTCTCTGAACGCGCGATCGTGAAACTTCTGCTAGCAGCACCCGCATATTTTCCCATTCGGGTGTCTGGATGTCGCTAAAGTTACCGTTCCCGACTGCAATATGGAGCAATTGCAGGAACTCTTGACACTCGGAGCGCAATTCTTTGGCTCTCATCAAGTCGTCCCGCCGCAGCCCGGTATTTTGCAGTTCTTTGAGCCAGTCTGCTAGTAACTCTGCTTTGTGTCTTTGTAGGATTTCCGCGATCGTGTTATTGCTTGTGAGTTCCATTAAAATTATCTCCTGCTTAGCAATTGGGATGAAGTTGTACGAGCGATTCCCTACGGGATAGCTTCGCCGCGCGTACCAAGCGTGTTTTTTGATGGGGCAACTTCTGAGTTTAGCTCACTGTTTGCTGTTTGCGATCAAGGGTTAAGTACCTAATTGTAAAATGCGTTTGACGATCGCACTGGTAGAACTCGGAACTTCTATTTCGATCAAGGAAATCTTGCCACCTCCGGCGATAACGGCCGGTGCTTCCGGCAGAGTTTCGACTTGATAGTCGCCTCCTTTAACGTATATATCAGGCTTCAGGATATTTATCAGTTTAGTTGCTGTAATCTCGGAAAAAATTACTACGGCGTCTACTGGTTTGAGAGCGGCTAACACTTCGGCTCGCTGATTTTCCGATACGATCGGGCGGGCTGGCAATCCCGGCTGCTGCGGTTTGATAGCTTGCACGCTGGCGTCGCTATTCAATCCCACCACGAGCGATCGCCCCAAATTTTTTGCCGCCTGCAAATAGCGGACGTGGCCGCAGTGCAGGATATCGAAGCAGCCGTTAGTAAACACGATCGGACGCCACTTGTCCGGATCGGATGCGATCGATCTTTCAAGTTCTCTCAAAGTGTAAACATCAGAAATCATTGCAGTCATTACCACCCAATTTAAACAGCGATCAAAATTATCCTACCAAAAAATGTGATGTTTGCACTTTCGATATTAAAAAATCAACATTCAATATCCTACTCATTAATATTTATCTATAACTAAATATTAATAACTAAATGGTAACTTTTAAGCCAGAATGGATAAGGAAAAACTACCGAGGGCGAAGCAGATATGCAAAACATAATTCCTCCGTCACAAACAGGTACTCGTCTATCGGTGACTGCCGTATCCTGCTGTTGGTAACTGGAGGTTAAAAAGGTTGGTAAACAATTATTTATTCCCGCCCTCTCTTATATCAATTACTATAAGACAAGGGATTTAGTTCCACCGCCTCGGGCAGGCGATCGGGTAGTGAGAACCCTAGGGGGTGAAACCCAGCGAAACGCGCTCCTCCTGTGTCTATTATTTCTGACACCGCCGCGCGAGCGAAAGCTAGTTAAAAGCTGGAACCTAAGCGTGCAGAGCTCATCTTTACGCTGGATTCGCCAGACTATAGAAGAAGCCAGCAGTTGCTTGCAGCAGTTTCTGGGCGCTATCTTGACCAAGCCTTACAGCCATCCCAGAAGCGCGCAGCCTCCTGTGTCCAACTCTATATAGCTGTGCAGAAACTCGACCTTTTGGGTCGCAACCGCAGCTTGTGAAAACCCAGAGGAAAGTCGAGGTCGGTACCCGAAGCAGCTATTTTGGTGGAAAATAGCTTAACTCCTTGAACAAAATCCACTCAACTACCCCATTGAATCTAACGGTGTAGAATTATCTAACACGAATTATGAAAGCAAGTAATAGCCGTCAATTTTCTTCAGTAGCTGCTCGAACTCTAAAAGTAGTTGGGATTATCTTGATTCTCTCTGCTTTGCTTGACTGCATTGTTCTGTCGCTGCCGGGAGAAACTTCAGACCTTCTCAATCGAGGCTGGCAGTTGACTGCTGCAACTCAGATAGTTGACAAGGGCATTATTCCTTTGATCGGTATCGCCCTCCTGATGACTGGTTTTTGGGTTGACAGCAGCAGTGGAGTCTCTATTGAGCGACGCAACGTTTGGCTGGACTTGCGATTCTGGGCGCTGTTGATTTCCAGCTTGTTAGGTCTAGTTTACCTATCTCTGGTTCCCGTTCACCTCAACAATACTCGTTTGGAACTCAAGGATGCTCTGGCTCAAGTCGATCAAGAAGCGGGACAAGCGGAAGGTCAACTTGAGGCACAACTTAAAAGCCCTCAATTTAAAGCTCAGGTAGAACAGCTCAAAAGCCAGCGTCGCAGCCAGATAGGGGCGCTGCTGGAAGACGACGGGAAGCTGCAACAAGCACTCAAGAGTCCAGAGGTTCCCAAGGAATTGAAAGCTGTGCTTCAGGAGTCGAAAAATGACCCGAAAGCCCTCGACAAGTTCCTGGAACAGCAAGCTCAATCACTTCCCACTCAAGCTCGTAATGAGATTCGCACCCGCAAGCAACAAAAAGAGAAAGAGTTAAGAACTCGATCGAGAAATTCGAGTTTGCAGACGGGAATCACGAGTTTGCTTTTAGCGATCGGCTACATTACTGTTGGTTGGACGGGATTGAGAAGCATGGGAATTCTGCGGTTCGGCCGCCGCAAAAATTGACCAGCGCTGGCAGGGATAGCGCTGGTCGAGACATCCCTGAGAAATAGTTTGTTTACCCAATAGTTTGCCCTTACTGAAAGCTGGGAATGTTCTCAATTTATATTCTGACTTACAACGAAGAGATTGATATCGCCGCTTGCATTGAATCGGCGCTGCTTTGTGACGATATCATTGTAGTTGATTCTTTCAGCACCGATCGCACCCTTGAGATTGTTCAGAACTATGCCGTGCAAACAGTGCAGCACCGCTTTGAAACTCACGGACGCCAGCGGACTTGGATGCTCCAAGAAGTCCCGTGCAAGTACGAATGGGTTTATATCCTCGAAGCAGACGAGCGGATGACGCCTGCACTGTTTGCTGAATGCTTAAAGGCGATCGAAAGTCAAGAATATATCGGCTATTACGTAGCTGAAAAAGTAATATTTATGGAGCGCTGGATTCGCCGCAGCACTCAATATCCCCGCTATCAAATGCGTCTCTTTCGCAAAGATCGAGTGTGGTTTACTGACTACGGTCACACGGAACGGGAAGTCTGCAACGGGCCTACTCACTTTTTGAAGGAAACTTACCCTCACTATACTTGCAGCAAAGGTCTTTCCCGCTGGATTGAAAAGCACAACCGCTACTCGACTGACGAGGCGGCTGAAACTCTCCGTCAATTAGAAGCGGGTCAAGTAAATTGGTGGGATTTATTGTTTGGCGCGTCGGAGGTGGAAAGGCGCCGCGCTTTGAAAGATTTTTCTTTGCGCTTGCCTTTGCGGCCTGTGGTGCGCTTTTTCTATATGTATATTTTACTGGGCGGATTTCTTGACGGCCAAGCGGGATTGGCTTGGTGCACGCTGCAAGCTTTTTATGAATATCTAATTTTGCTGAAAGTTTGGGAAATGAAGCATCTACCACTGCCAACTTTAGAGGTAGCAGCCGAACAATCTATTTCGGAAGTAGTAACAGTTGAACCGTCTAAAGTTTCTTATAATCTTGGGGCTTCCGATACTCGGAATTAAAAATGGGGCATTAAAAATTGGGCATCAAAAATTGGCATTGGTAATTAATACCACTTAAAAAAGAACATGATTTACGCACTTCCCTGGATGACAACCCCCTCAGAACATAGATATAATCAAGAACATAGCCATGATACACATTAGAAAAAATGGTAGTTTATTGCGCCTAATTATCATTGATTCGGCTTGGCACAATTGGAGGATGATTCTTGTGGGGAGTATGGGTTAAGCGTCCCGCCTGCTGTGAAAATACACGCCTTCGGGAGCATGGGCAAACCTACAAAAAAATCAAAATCGTCCCCCTATTATGCAACGCTCCGCCATCAGTAGGTCTTTTGACGGGTTGATAACCCCGTCCAGATATTCATCACAACAAGAAAACAAAAAAAACCCGATTTCTTGGAGAAACCGGGTTTCTGAATACCCTCAAATTTTTAGGTTTAATCAAGTTTTGATTCTTCTTAACTCAAAACTCTCACGACTCACAATTTAAAACTCTTGAGATTTTGCTGTTGTTTTTGCCCGATCGAGCTTTAAAATCAACACACCCAAAGGCGGCAAACACAAGTCGATCGAATAAGCACTGTTGTGGAACCACCACTCCTCAGTCCATTTGCCCCCCAAATTCCCCATATTGCTGCCGCCGTATTCCCGCGCGTCGCTGTTAAACAACTCCGTATAGAAACCTGGTTCCGGAACTCCTACGCGATAGTGAGAGTGCGGCTGGGGCGTAAAATTGCACACCGTCACCACAAACTCGTCCCCATCCTTCTCTCGGCGCACAAATGCCACGACACTGTGTCGGTTGTCGCTGCAATCAATCCACTCAAACCCATCCTCAGCAAAATCTTGACTGTAAAGTGCCCTTTCGCTGCGGTACAAATTGTTCAAATCTTTAAAAAACAGCTTCAACTTTTGGTGCGGCTCGAATTGCAGCAACTGCCACTGCAAATCTCCCCAAACGTTCCACTCGTGCCACTGGCCGAACTCCATGCCCATAAAGATCGTTTTCTTTCCGGGATGAGTAAACATAAAAGTAAACAAACACCGCACGTTTGCAAACTTTTGCCATTCGTCCCCTGGCATTTTCCCGATGATGTGAGCCTTGCCGTGCACTACTTCATCGTGGGACAAAGCCAGCATGAAATTCTCGCTGTGGTTGTACCACATACTGAAAGTTATGTTGTTCTGGTGGAACTGGCGGAACCACGGGTCCATGTGGTAATAGTCGAGCATATCGTGCATCCAACCCATGTTCCACTTCAGGTTGAAGCCCAAACCCCCTACATACGTCGGCCAAGATACCATCGGCCAAGAGGTAGATTCTTCGGCGATCGACAGCACCCCTGGGAAATAGCTAAAAATGACGTGATTCGCCTGTCGCAGAAAATCGGCCGCCTCGATATTTTCCCGACCCCCGTACTGGTTGGTCAGCCATTCTCCAGGTTCGCGGCAGTAATCCAAATAAAGCATCGAGGCTACGGCATCTACGCGAATCCCGTCGATGTGGTACTTGTCAAACCAGAACAGAGCGTTTGATACTAGGAAATTCCGCACTTCGTTGCGGCCGTAGTTAAAGACTAGGGTTCCCCACTCTTTGTGTTCGCCCTTGCGGGAGTCGGCGTGTTCGTACAAGTGAGTTCCATCAAAGAAAGCCAAGCCGTGGCCGTCTTTGGGGAAATGTCCCGGTACCCAGTCCACGAGTACGCCAATCCCGTTGGCGTGGCACTGGTCAACAAAATACATGAAATCTTCAGGTTTGCCGTAGCGGGAAGTTGGGGCGAAATACCCGGTGACTTGATAGCCCCAAGAACCGTCGAAAGGATGTTCCGCGATGGGCAGCATTTCGATGTGAGTGAATCCCAAATCTTTGACGTAGGGTATCAGCCGATCGGCTAATTCCCGGTAAGTCAGAAAGCGCGCCCCGGGATTGAGTTCCGAAACCTGCACGGGGGGTTCTATTTCCCCATTTGGTAGGACGGCGGGTTCGTCAGTAGCGGCGTGCAGCCAAGAACCGATGTGGCATTCGTAAACCGAAACCGGCTGCGTCAGTTGGTCCGTGTGCCGCCGCTTTTCCATCCAAGCGCTGTCGTTCCAAGTGTAGGTGTCTAAGTCCGTGACAATTGATGCTGTTTTCGGCCGCACTTCTTGCTGGAAACCATAAGGATCGGACTTTTCGTAGGGATGTCCGTCTTGGTTTTTCACTTCGTATTTGTAGGAAGTTCCCACGGATAGTCCCGGAATAAATAATTCCCAGATGCCGTTTTGCGATTTCCGCATTTGATGTTTGCGGCCGTCCCAATAGTTGAAATCTCCTAAAACTGATACATTTCGGGCATTCGGGGCCCAAACGGCAAAATATACTCCTGTGATCCCCCCTACCTCGGTGAGGTGCGCCCCGAGTTTTTCATAAATGCGGTGGTGATTGCCTTCTGAGAATAGGTGCTGGTCGAATTCTGTGAGTTTGGGCGATCGAAAGGCGTACGGATCGTAGATGAAGCGCTCGTGTTCCCCTTCTTTGACCCGCAATTGATAGTTTGCTAGTTCTGGGGTGTCGATCGTACATTCAAAAAAGTGAGGGTGATGCTCTGATTTCATCGGGTATTCGGCCCTGGCCTCCGGCAAAACTACGGATACCGCATCCGCATTCGGCAGATAAGCTCGGACGACCCATACTTTTTTGCCATTTTCTTCGATCGCGTGAGGGCCTAGCACTTCAAATGGATCGTGGTGCTGATTCCAAACAATGCGGTCAATCTGTTCAAAGGGGACGGTCGCGGGCATAAAACTACTTACCTCAATCTTTTAACTAAATGGCTTTCAAAACCTAGAGCGGCGCTGCACTTTACATTTCGATACATTTTTGATCGCTGATCCTACCACTGATTAGCATAATTTTGCCTGCAGCAGATCCAGCCGTTCCCTTGCACACACAGCAGGCGGTTGCCTTGCCGGTGGCCTAGCTGGGGTTTTACTGCTAACATCTAAGTATAGAAATATTAAAACAAATTGAAAAATTTATATTTTTTCCAAAATATCCTTGACTTTTTATTAAAATGTGATATACCACTTTTTTAAACTATTGTCGATTTGCCGCTGCCGCAGGGTCCAGCAGAGTAAGTGTTGGGGAGGAGTTAATAGTTTACCTGGAATTTTCAGGCAGGGACGATCGCCCGATCGGTAGAATTTCACCTCCCGGAGGCTGGGTTTCCCCACAAAGTCGGTGAATTTGGGCAATAAGCTCAAACAGCGAAGGATTCTCAACTCGGTATTGAGGAATCCAAGCTAAAGGACTCAGCATGGCGACAGCAGCAAGCAATATCTGCCCTGTTCAAGGCATCGCCTACCAAACTAGCACCATCCTACCAGCGACGGTGCAATAGGTTTAAAGCATCACTCAGGCGCCACTGGAGCGAGTTCTGCCGAGGCAGGGTTAATACCGAACTGGCGCGGCGCCAATTGAATCACTTAACTGACTCAAAACAGACGGGTCGATTTGCTTGCCCGCACCGGCGCGAAACTCGTAGTCAACAAATCGAGTAGCAATGCCGATGCTTTCATCGAGCCAGTCTTCGAGCATCCAAGCCTCAGCTTGCTTTTTTCTCGTCTGTGGGAACAGCGGCGGGGAAGGAAAGCGAGACTCGATCAAGTGCAAAATTTTCGTCGAGTCTGCGAGATCCTCCGGTTAATATTCAGTTGAGGCAGCAGCACTGGCAATTTCCTCAAACATCCTGTCACAGGCTTGAGTTTCAAAACGTGCAGGCCGGGAGTCAAATTTTATAGTTGAAAGGGAATGCTCTTGTAACGCAGCGAATCAGCGGACTTTGCTGCGGTAACGGGACGTACTGAACTTTAGTAGTACAAGCATCAGACAATCACTACCACCCAACTTGAGACCTAGACCGATGAGATGAAAAAATGCGAGGAGCGAACCATTTTTCACCCCGAGGCTAGGCTCGTTGGGCACCGACTCCGGCAGAGCCCTAATTAGGGCTTTTTAGGAGTAGGGGCAGGGCTAGTAGTTGGAGTGGCCTTTGGAGATGCAGAAGAAGCAGGGGGAGTAGTAGTAGTGCCAGTGCTGCCAGGACCGCCCGGAGAGGGGCTAGGGGAGCTGGGGCTGGTGGTATCTCCTCCGCAGGCGCCGAGGGCTACTGCCAAGCCCACTACCAAAGTCAAACGAATTAATCCCTTGTTCATAAAAACTCCTTAACATTGAAAACCCATCGCAAGGAAGGGAATAGTGTACTTGAGAAACAATGCTGGCACGAATAGCTCAACGATTCGCTCGTTGATTACAATACTGCATTTATTCATAAATTTCACATAGATTATCGCTAACCAGCAAAGATTTCTTTTTTTTGGCAAATCCTGAAGTCAAAGAGACCAGTGGTAGGATGGGTTGGTTGGCTTGTGAGGTATCTTTGGTAAGGATAACCGATCGAACGCAGATGGCCACCACTGGCGATCTAGGAGACAAAAAACTCTTAACCTCAATCAAGCTGAAGCTACCCCACTTTACGTATTGGTGAACTCTATGACCGCTGCTATCAGATCCCCGGATTCTCCCCGCTCCAGATCGACCCGCAAGCCCGCTGCTGGCGCAGCCAAAAGCAAAGTTACTTCTATTGCCCGAGCTAGGCGGGCGAAGACAGGACCGGTATTGCCCAACTACTCGCCAGCAGACGAACAGGCTCAGGCTCGATCGTCCTCATCGGTGATCAAAGTCCTGCCCAATCGCCAGCAGCAGCCACTGTGGTTGCGATCGCTCCTGCAGGCACAGCGCGCCTCCTCAGTGGTAGCAGTTATGCTTTTGGGCGGTGCTCTGAGTCTCTACGGCTTGACTGTTTACGGCGAGCAGCGCTGGAGTCAGGAGTATCAAAAACTGGAAACTCTGCGCCTCCGGGAACAGCAATTGAGTGCTTCTAGCGAAGTCTTGAAACACCAACTGGCTAAAGAAGCCCAAAATCCCGAAACCGGTTTGGCTCCGCAGAATCCTGGGGACACGATTTTCTTGCAGCCGGCCCCTGAAACTCGATCGCCCGTCGCGGCACCAAATTCTGAACCCGCTCTCAAGAAGGGAGCCGGTGTGGAAACACCGCTGGGCTATTAAACCTGTGTCAAAGCGGAGAGCGCCCGAGGGCCTGAGTGTCCGAGGGCCTGAGAATTGGAGGCTCTAATTTCCTTTTTGACTTTTTTGCAAGTCGCGATCGATTTTCTGCTTCCAACCGGAAGTTACAGATTAAAAATAATTAAGACCACTTCAAAAAACAGAATCCAACTGTAGGTGTGATGCCAACCCTGATAGGGACTGCTCATTCCCAAGTCGTGAATTTTATCTTTTAAGATTTAAGTTATAAATTATAAATTCTAAAACGCTCTAACTTGCTATTGAATTTTTAATGCCATGAGCTACGACCCCCGTTTTGACCGCTACAGATCGCCGAATTTCAAACGCACAAAACAGGAGGGCGATCGCACTGGGTGGGAAAAACCAGCCAAACCTAAATCTTCGGGCAGTTTCGGCCGATCGCCACAACAGACGGCTGCATCTTGGGGGCGACCGGTGGAGCGTTTAAAGCGCAGCAAGTTCCGTTTGTGGGCCGTGTGGGCGGTGTTGATGCTGGGGGGGCTGGGGCTGGCTGTGAATTTGTTTTATTTGCAGGTGACGCGAGCTCCGGCGCTGCGTAAACAGGCGGAGCAGCAGCAAACTCTCAAAACGAAGCCGTTTGTACCGAGACGCCCGATAATTGACCGCGCAGGAAATGTTTTGGCGATCGACAGACAGGTGTACACACTCTACGCTCACCCGAAGTTGTTTAACCACTCGAAGGCGGAAATTGCTGCTAAATTGGCTCCGATGCTGGCGATCGATCTGAGTCCGGGAACTACGTCGGAAACTGAATTGATACGCAGGTTTAATCTTGCTGAAAGCGGTATTACAATTGCGGAATCTCTGCCTCAAGAGGTTGCCGATCGCGTCGCTCAGATCCAAATTAAAGAGAGTCTGGTCGATGGCTTGGAGTTGCTGCGGCAGCAGCAGCGTTTTTACCCGCAGCAGGAGTTGGCGGCGGATATCCTCGGTTATGTGGACGGGGAACGGAAGGGACAAGCCGGGGTGGAATACAGCCAGCAGAATTTGTTGGAACGATCGATGCCGTCGATTCAGTTTAGCAGGTCGAGCAATGGGAATTGGGTTCCCGATCGGCTGACGGCCGGATTTGTGCAGCTTGATGACTTGAAATTGCAATTGACGATCGACACTCGCTTGCAGCGGGCTGCCCGAACTGCGCTTAAGGAAAAAATGAAGCAACACGATGCGAAGCGGGGCACAGTGATTGTGATGGATGCCCGTAACGGGGAATTGCTGTCAGTTGTAGCGGAACCTTCTTATGACCCGAATCAATATTTTAATTTCGATTTGTCGCGCTATAAAAATTGGGCTGTAACTGATGTTTATGAGCCTGGTTCGACTTTTAAAGCGATTAATGTGGCGATCGCTCTGGAAGCGGGTGCGGTGAAACCTAATACTGTGTTTAAGGACGAAGGTCGAATTTACATGGATGGCTGGACTATCCAAAATTCCGATTACAAATTCGTAGGCGCGCGCGGCCCTTCCACTGTTACTGAGATTTTGAAACATTCTAGCAATGTGGGGATGGTGCACGTAATGAGAAGTATGAAAGCTTCTCTTTACTATCAAGCTTTAGAAAAACTCGGCCTCGGACAAACTGCGGGAACTGATTTGCCTTTTGAAGTAACCAGTCAGCTTAAAAATCGAGAGCAATTTATTAACTCTCCGGTGGAAGTTGCTACTACCGCCTTTGGGCAAGGTTTTTCGATTACTCCGATGCAGTTGGTGCAGCTTAACGGCGCTTTGGCTAACGGTGGCAAGTTGGTGACTCCTCACGTTGTGCGAGGACTTTTTGATAGGGACGGTGAAGCTTATTGGAAGCTTCCGAGGCCGGTTCCTAAGCAGGTTTTTTCGCCGGAAACTACTAAGCAGGTGTTAGAAATGATGGAAACTGTGGTTGATGGTGGTACGGGGAAAGCTGCACAAATTCCTGGGTATCGGATTGCTGGAAAAACGGGTACGGCTCAAAAAGCTAATGCTGGTGGGGGTTATTCTGACAAGGCGATTATTACTAGCTTTGTGGGGATAATGCCTGTGGAGGCTCCTCGGTATGTGGTTTTGGCGGTGATTGATGAGCCGAAGGATGGTTCGGGGGGTACGGTGGCGGCGCCGATTGTGGAGTCGGTGATGGAGGCGCTGATTTCTATTGAGAAGATTGCGCCGAGTAAGAAGTAGTTGATTATATCTGAGATGTTGCGTCAGGAATTGACCTCGAAGATAAGCATCGACAACAAGGCTATTGAGGGCACGGCAATGCCGTTTCCCTACCCCAAAATAATTGAGTGCGCGATCGGATCTAACGATCGACAACAAGGCTATTGAGGCGGCGGTAATGCCGTTTCCCTACTCCAAAATAATTTATCGCTCTGTTAGTAACAATATCTTTTGTCTTGAGCTGTGGGCTGTCTTTTGGAGGTGCGTTTATGTCCTAAAAGAGTGGAGATGATGATGCAGCGTTGGCTGTTTCTTAAGTTGGGATGATATAGTGTTAGGGTTCCTTTGGCTCTTATACTCGTTAGCGTGCAGTCGTGGTCGCTTCGAGATACGGGGCAACCTCTGTGGTTGAACATGACGCGCCGGATTGGGCCGTTTGCTTTTTGCTCGTTGCTTTCATTTACTTGGAGCACTGTTGTTTCATCTGTATCTATTTGAATTTGCGGTTCTAGGTTTTCCCATTGACTGGCTGCTACTTGGCCGGGGGAGATGTCGGCTGGGTGAACTGCTATTTGTACATTTTCTCCTACTTGTTTGAAGCTGGCTTGCCATGAAATTTTGTCGCGTTTTGCGTTGCTGTGGGCAAGTTCCATTGCCCAATAAGCTCGATCGAGCGATAGCTTTAAACGGTGGTTGTTGATAAACATTAGCCAAGAGGGGGCGACGATCGCACTAAATATTCCTATGATTAAAATAATTATCAATAGCTCAATCATTGTAAAACCTGCAGCAGGTGTAGTGGCTCTGCCTTTGAGCGTTTTATTTATTGACACGTAGATGCACTCCCTGATATTTAGCTAGCCTAAAAAACAGCTAGGAGGTGATAATTTTTATTGGGTATATTTTAACTGTTGGGTTTGGTGAGTGTGTAGATCGGTATTTACTGAAAATTTATGCAAATTTAAAAAAGCGGGTAAGAAAACGGCAGTCAGGAAACGGTAGTGCGATTTCCCTACAGCAATTTTGTCGATCGCCCGATCGCACGGATCGGATGTAACGATCGCCGGATTTGTAGGGAAACCGCACTACCGTGCCCTGCTTTCGGGTAATATCGTTTTCCCTGACCAGGCAGGAATTTCAAAGGTGGTACCCGCCACGTGATTTATCCGTGGAATCAATCCCAAATCTCAAATCTCAAATCCTCAAGAAAGAGCATTTATCCGTGGGGTCGTCTCTAAAATCTCAAATCTCAAATCTCAAATCGATTGACGCACCCTACATTAGTGACTATTTGGTTTTTGATGCGGGCGATCGAGCCTCCTGCACTAAATACTCCTCTACCTAACGGTAAATTGTTATTAGCAAGGAGCCTTTGACATTGGAATACGAGCGGCAATTACTATTAAAATACCAGCTTGATATAATTGTTAGTAAAAACAGCGGGGGATCTGCTACTTATGCTAAAGTTGTTGCGGCTAGAAAACTGGGAATTCCGGTGGTGATGGTGTAGCGCCCGCAGATTCCCGAGGTTGAGCAGGTTGCTGATGTGGAAGGAGCGCTTTATTGGCTCATTCAGCAGTTGAGTTCCCTAAAATGAGTGTCACTCAAACAAGCGACTGGTCGAAAAATTTTAAAATAGTTAAAGTAGATATAAGTGATTAAGGGAGAGCGATCGCCCTCTGAGATTTTGCCATCCCACTTCGAGGGAAATTTCGCTCGCACGATTTGCGCTCGCGACTAGCATTGAAGGAACTAAAACAATGGTTATCACTGGAACAGAAGCAGCAGACAGCTTGAAAGGAACCACAGAATATGATGTCATCTACGGCTTAGCAGGGGATGATTCTCTAGTAGGCTTGGGCGGAAACGACTTTCTGTACGGTGGCGAAGATGACGATACACTCTATGGCGGTTTTGGCAACGACCAACTATTTGGTGAAAATGGCGATGACTTCCTCGACGGCGGCTATGGATACGACCAATTAAATGGGGGTAGCGGTAACGACGAACTGCGGGGCGGGTATGCGGATGACATCCTAATTGGAGGTAGCGGAAACGATAAATTAGACGGCGAGTTTGGAGATGATTTTCTCATCGGCGGCACGGAAAATGATTCTCTTTACGGCGGCGATGGAAACGACATCCTAACTGATAGTGGCGTAGGTCGCGATGGCAGCGACTATTTAGACGGCGGTACCGGAAATGACCGAATAATTGCTTACGGTTACGGGGCGGAAATTGATGCAGATACGCTGATTGGCGGGACAGGATTGGATACCTTCGTTCTCGGCGCGCCCGGTCAGGCTTTCTACAATGTTGGCGGCGATGCTGACTACGCATTAATTACTGATTATCTGCCCTTTGCCGACACAATTCAACTGCAAGGAAGTGCGTCTGACTACCTTTTAGATGGCTCTCCGATTCAGGGAATTTCTGGCACTGCTATTTACCGCGAAGAAAATTCAAATTACGAACTAATTGCCGTTTTGCAGGACAGATTTTTAACTCAGAGCGCTCTAGGTTTGTTCACTTATGTCTAGGCGACACTTCTCAAAAATAAGTGCTCGGTGGTAGGCGGAAGAGACTCAGCATCTAACCTAAAACCTAAAACCTAGATAGAGTGCTATCCAGTCCCCCCCTGCTTAAGGGCTGCTGTGTACACACAAGTTGCTCCCTATAATAGAAAAGCCCTGAAAACCCGATTAGATATGAATAGTCCCATCTTGATTCATGCCGAGAACTTTCCTAAAACAGCCTTTGGAGACCAACGGCTGGTAAAAAGGGGGCTTCACTCTATGAGGCAATCAATCAGCATCACTCCATAAACATACGACGGATTAGCCGTAATCGGGCTGAGCAGGTCGGATATTACCGTTTTCTGGAGAATGAGAAGGTGACGATCTCTGAATTGGTGCGTAGTTTGTCAGAGCATTGCCAACAGCAAGTGGAAGCTCGTCATGTCTTGGCTGTCAGCGACAGCAGTGAGATCAACTTGCAAGCCCATGCTGGACGATTGCAGTCCAAACAATTAGGGGTTGTGGGCAACAATCAAGATGTTGGGTTCTTCCTGCACCCAACGTTGGTGTTGGATGCCGAGTCAGGCTTTCCCCTAGGGGTGAGTCATGTCCAAATCTGGAGTCGGGAACCCGCTCATCAGACGAAAGAGGAACGCCGTTACCAGAATTTACCCATCGAAGCCAAAGAGTCTTTCAAATGGCTTGCCGCCGCCGAAAGCTCACAACGCTGTCTCCAAGGTGGCGGTGCTGAGTTGGTCACTCATATTGGAGACCGTGAAAGCGATATTTATGAGGCATGGGCTAGAATCCCGGATGGCTATAACCATCTGTTGGTGAGGGCTTGTCAAGATCGTCGATTGTTTGGGCAATCGGATTCTTTGTATGCAGTCTTGGCTCAGCAACCGGTTGAGGGCACTTATTGTGTTGAAGTTTTGGCGGATGCCAGAATCAAGCGTCAAGCCCGCAGTGCTTGGCTAGCTGTCCGCACCACCTCAGTCCAGATTCAACGACCCAAGAATGTGAGTGCAGCCGACTATCCAGATAGTATTAAACTGTGGGCTGTTGAAGCCAGGGAAGTCAATCCGCCCGCAGGACAAGAACCGATTCACTGGCGACTGTTGACCACCCATCGTGTCGAGTCTATAGAACCAGCCTTAGCAGTGATCCGATGGTATCGTTGGCGCTGGTGGATTGAGCAGCTCTTCGCCACGCTCAAACGGGATGGCTTAGATATTGAATCAACCCAACTCGAATCTGTGGAGTCCATTCAGCGCTTGACCATTCTAGGGCTAGGTGTTGCTGTGCGGACGCTGCAATTAGTGGAAGGTCGAGACCAAGCAGACCTAGATGCAAATCTAGCCTTTACCGTTGAGCAGCAAACCTGCTTGCAACACCTAGAGCCAAATCTAGAAGGCAAGACGAAAAAGCAGCAAAACCCTTACCCTAAAAAGTCCTTACCCTGGTCTACTTGGTTGATTGCTAGGTTGGGGGGATGGTCTGGTTATCAATCCCAGCGTCCTCCCGGAATCGCTACTTTGGTGCAGGGTTTAAGGAAGTTTGAATCTATCTTTTTGGGATGGCAACTAACTCAACCCTGACTTGTGTGTACACAGTAGGCTTAAGGGAGGGATTACTTGTTATCTTGAGGTTTATTTAAAGAATTAAGGTGATTGTTCATATCCTGCAAATCTCTTTTGAGAGCCGGATACTGGGAAGTTGCTAATAGCGGATCTTTTTTATCGGCAACTGTTTTTGCTAGGGGCAAAACGCGGTAGTTGAATTTGTTGTTCAAGCTGTAGCGGTGTACCCAAGTAGGATGTGTTTTTACCTCTGTAATTTCTGTGGTTTTTTCGGGAAACTTTTTGCGAAGATTTACTTGCAAAATTACGCCTAAGTCTGTATATTTTTTATTCTGACCGGAAATGAAGTTTCCCATAGAATAAATTGCTACAGCTTTGCGAGTTTTGCCATTTTTTCCGGGGAATTTAAAAATTTTGTAAGGTTGGACGACGTGGGGATGGCTGCCGAGAATGATGTCTGCACCAGCTTTTAATAGGTTTTCCACTAATTGTTTTTGTTGGGTGTTTGGCTGTCGCTGATATTCGTTGCCAAAATGCAGGGAAATTGCGATAATATCTGCTCCTTGTTTTCGGGCTTTGGCAATGTCTTTGATTATCTTTTTTTCGTCGATTAGGGAAACTAAGTAATCTTTGCCTTTGGGTATGGGAATGCCGTTGGTGCCGTAGGTGTAGGCTAGCTTGGCTAGTGAAATGTTGTTTTTGGTGCTGATTAAAGTGCGTGAAGCTTCGGCGGCTGATGTGGCTGTTCCTGTTGAGGCAATTTTACGATCGCTCAAATTGGCGATCGTCCTAATTACTCCTTTTTCTCCCCGGTCTAACGCATGATTGTTCGCAGTTGTCAAGATATTGAATCCGGCTTTTTTAGCAGCATCTGCTAATTGAGCAGGTGCGTTAAATAGCGGATATCCCGTATATCCGCCCGCATCTTCGCCCGCTAAAGGTGTTTCGAGATTTCCGATGACCCAATCGCCTGTTGATAGGATACTTTTAACGGGTGCGAAGAAATTGTCAAAATTGTATGTTTTCTTTTTTGCGTCGTAGCCCGATCGCGTTTGGGTACTGTGCATCATGATGTCGCCGACAGCAATTAGTGTTGCTTCTTTGATTTCAGACTTGGGTTTAACGGGAACAGGGGTTGCTATTGGTGATCGACTTTCTGTAGGCTGTGTGTTGGTTTGTGGCGTTTGGATATTGCAGCCTGCGATCGAAAGCATGGCAATTACTGAGAGCAACCGACGAAAATTCATGATTTTTGAGAGTAATTTGTCGGCTAATATGGTATCATAAATAATTTCCTTACGGCTCAAAAAATGAAAAAAAACTATCTAATTCTTGCCTTAATTGTTTTTGTAGCAATTATGGGTTTTGGGGTTGTAACTTACGCTCAAACTTCGGGCGATAGACCTTTTGAATTTGCCTTAATTGGCGATTTGCCCTACAGTGCCGAACAAGAAGCAAAATTTCCGAGTTTGATTGCAGATATCAATCGATCGCCGGCAGCGTTTGTCGTCCACGACGGCGACATTAAAAACGGTTCTAGTGTCTGCGATGATGCAACTTTTGTCAGTCGCAAGCAGTTATTTGATAATTTTGAAAATCCATTTATTCTAGTTTATGGTGACAATGAATGGACGGATTGCCACCGTTCAAATAACGGCAGTTACGATCCAGTAGAAAGACTCGCTAAACTGCGGGAAATTTTCAACCAAGGTAATCAAAGTTTGGGAAAGCGCACCTTAACTCTCACCCGTCAAAGCGAAAACCCGCAGTTTGCTAAATTCCGCGAAAATGTTCGCTGGATTTATCATGGAGTTGTGTTTTTCGCGATTAATATGCCGGGAAGCAACAACAATTTTGGCCGCACTCCCGAAGCAGATGCAGAATATGCCGATCGCAATTGGGCTAACTTAGCCTGGATCGAAGAATGTTTTGCTTTAGCCAAACGCAGCAACAGCAAAGGAATTGTGTTAGTTGCACAGGCAAATCCGGGATTTGAATTCGATCCGACGGACAAAAGAAGAAGTGGCTACAACGATTTTATCGCAACTCTGGAAACAGAAACAGGCAATTTCCCAGGGCAGGTTGTATTCGTCCACGGCGATACTCACTATTTCCGCATCGATAAACCTTTACCCCATTTTACCGATGAGACTCAATTACCGAGAATGAAAAATTTTACTAGAGTTGAAACTTTTGGTTCTCCAAACGTGCATTGGTTGCGGGCTTTTTATGACCCAGAAAATCCTAATTTGTTTGAATTTAAACAGCAGATTGTCCTGCAAAATTAGGCAACACAGCACATTTTTAATGCAAGATAAATATTTTTTTCGCTTACACGGAAGATAGGTAGAATTGAGGAATTTATTTATGACAATCGCAACTGGGCGTCTCACCCTGGAAGAATTTCTGAAACGGCCAGAAACTAAACCTGCCAGCGAATACATTGAGGGGGAGATTATCCAAAAACCTATGCCGAAAACAAAGCACAGCCGATTGCGATTAAAAGCGTGCAATGAAATTAATCAGGTGACGGAAACTCCAAAGATAGCTTATGCTTTTCCAGAGTTGCGGTGTACGTTTGGCGGTCGATCGATTGTTCCAGATATTGCGGTACTATTGTGGGAACAGATTCAATTTGATGACAGTGGCGAACCAGTAGATGATGTGCTAATTGCACCGTATTGGGCGCTCGAAATCCTGTCGCCACAGCAAAGCTCAAATCGCGTAACTAGAAAAATTATTCACTGTCTGCAACATAATTGTCAGTTGGGGTGGCTAATCGATCCAGACGATAGATCGATTTTAGCGTTTTTGCCCAACCAACAACCGCAATTCTGCGAAGGTAGCGATGTCCTTCCTGTGCCCGAAATGATTCCTCTGAATATCACCGCTGAACAGGTGTTTAGCTGGTTGAGAATGCAACAATGAATCAGGGCGATAGTCTTTTTTGTACTACTTTTAAAAATTTCCCGGTATGGTTTGTAGTGAGGACTTTAGTTTTCATCTCAACTAAGGACTGAAATCCTTACTACACCCTAAATCCCCTATTGCCGCCACCTGTCAAATTGGTCTTCGGAACAGCCATTAATAAATTGATTGCTCACCCAACCGTCAAGGATTGTCAAAGTTTCATTAGGAGGATTACCCGAAAATCGGGCCGCAATTTTCACCCAATTACCTTGTCTGCTGACAGCCCTAACTCCGTCTCCTCTTTTCAATTTAGCAACAACCGCGTACTTAGTGCCTGGGCCTTTGCGAATGTTAACAGCACCACCTTCACCTGTAATAAACGAGCAATGAGTTTGCTTTTTTAAAGCTTCTGCTTTTGCGGGAGAAAGATTTTGCTGCTTGCCGAAAACAGGAAAGCTGTAAAGTGAGAAGCTAAGACTTGCAACTACGGCTGCAATAAAAAAAGCTTTTGATTGAGTAAAAATTAGCATTATTTCATTTCCTTGGATTGACCGAACTGAAGTCCTGACTATGATTTTTTGGAGAAAGACTTCAGTTCTTACTACTAACTGTTATTTGACCGAGGCAAACCATTCGGTAACACCTTGGGCGATCGCCTCAGCTAATTTCTTTTGTTCTGTCGGATTCACAATCCATTCAAACTCTTCGGGATTGATCAAAAATCCCAATTCCATTAAAACAGATGGAGTAACTGCAGGACGAGTCATGGCTAAGTTGTTCCAGAATACACCATAGCTCGGACGGTTTAACTTGGCAACTAAATAATTGTGCAAAAATATTGCCAAACTGTGCGCTTGCGGGTGAAACCAGAAAGCGCCGACGCCTTTAGTCTTAATGGCATCTCCGTTATCCGGCAAAGCATTGTAGTGAATTGAAATTGCGATCGCAGGTTCTTCTTTTTGAATCATTTCCACCCTCGGTGGCAAATCCAAATCGACATCTTCTACCCGCGTCATTACCACATTCGCGCCCCGATTTAGCAATTCCTGTTGCACCAATTTAGACACTGTTAAAGCTACTGTTTTTTCTCTAATCCCCACTGGACTCACCGCACCTCCATCCTCCGGCCCGCCGTGTCCCGGATCGATGAGAATCTTAATTCCCGATAAGGGCTTTGCTTGCGAATTCGGCATCATGCTTGTATTCACAGGCGGGTGTTTTAAAGACAACACTAAAGTTGTGCCATCGTATCTCAACTTGTAACCCCACTGCTGGGCAGATTTGAGATTAAAAGTGTATTGTACTTGCAGTGGCGAGATTTGTTGCCATTCCAAACGTGAAATTACGGGGTCATCAGAGACGCGAATAATGTCAGTTTGAGCGGTGGTATTGTACAGCGTTAAAGTAAAAGTGCCTTCTCCTTCCTGCACAGTGACTGGGACGGGTATTTCTAAGGGGAATAACACCTCTGTCCAGCCGGACACTTGACGCGAACTGGCGCTGCGAATAATCGATCGCGGAGGCACTGAATCCTGGACAATTCGCACTTCCGAGGCTTTAATCCAAGCACCGTAATCGAGTCTGAGCCATTCTCCCTCGCGCCCGATAATTGTTGCTCGCGTTCCCTTTGGCAGCGGTGTCATCCGAGAAAAATCTGTACTTGCCCCGGTTCTGGCAACACCAGGATCTGCTGTTACTTCGGCTATTTCTAAGTCAGCCGGAGAAAGAATAGAAATCTTGCCAGTACCTTGTTGGCTGATAGTTTGATTATTCATTGTTAGCTCAAATACAGGCACTCCTAATTCAACTTTTTCAGCCTTGGGTAGGGAAGAGTTAGACTCATTGCTCCCTGTTGCCAAGGGTGGGGTGGGGGGAGTTTTAGCACAGCCTTGATACTGTTGGCTGCTGCCTTTTTTGATGGGGGAATTTGCGTCTAACAGTACAGATGCGTTGTCGGGTAATTCGACTTGCGATCGCGCTTTTAAAGGAATAGTAACGCCCGCCAATTTTACCGAAACTTGAGCATTCGCAGGTGCGATCGCCCCAAAGCAAATATATTCCCCCGGCAAACTCGCCACATCGACTTTCGGCGTCAGGGAATCTTTGGCAAAAGCCAATCCTACAGGGACTTCCGGCTGATTCGACTCGCGCGTCACCTTAATTTTGACTTCCTGATTTTCGTAACGCAAGGTAAAGAGATTTTCGCCGAGTTGCAGCGGAAAAGTCGGGGCGAAATGCCCAGATGCGGTGCGTGAAATTTGGTTGCCATTTACCAACACTTGTCCCGGTGCGGGCGCTGTACCGATTAAAAAAATGCGATCGGCTGTAGTTTTGTGGTTGGCTGGAGGATAAGAGACGAACAAAGGTTGAGCCGCCACAGCTACAGAGGCGATCGCCACGATCATCCCAAACACACATAATGCTAAAAATTTTCTCATTCTAAACCGCAACTAATTGAGACTCTGTTGGTTATTTATACTAGAACTTGGCCTAAGAAACCGGATTTCTGAGGATTAGCCGTAAGTCCTATTTACTATACAGGGCCCATTTTATCAGGTTTGTAGTTGCAATTGAGCGATCGGCAAAATAAATTCCCGCATCAAACCATTAAGTTTTAATTAATTCCGAGGTCGTTCTCCACAGTTGCTCCAACCGATTCGCCGGCATCGTCAAATACAAAACATCCCCCGTACTCAAACAACAATTCAGTAAATCCCAGCCGTGGAGAGTTTGACACTTAGTTTCCACATAAAGAGGTACAAAATCCGCCGACTTAGCAGCATCTTGAATACGGTGGTCACAGAAAGGATGATTTGGCGTAATCAATGTGGCCAAGCAAACCCAGAGACTATCAGCAGTCATGCCGTTGCCCAAAATTCGGCCTCCAATCGCCGCCGCTGCGAAAGCAGGAGCCGCCAATTCCGTCGGGTTCAAAACTCCTTCAAACTCAAAAACTTGCTGCACCATCAAAGCAAAATGTGGGTCTTGATTGCGAACAATAACTGATAGTTTTGGTGCCAATCCTTTAGCGCTCAATGCAATTTCGACATTAGACATATCGCTGCTAGTTACCGCCAAAAGTGCTGACGCTTGCTTAACATTAGCAGCTTCCAAAGTTGCAGGTAAACTGGCACTTCCCTGAATGACCGGAATTTTCATTGAGCGAGCCGTGTTCAGAAACCGGCAGTTTGTATCTTGCTCGATCGCCACAATATCGTAACCGTTAGTGTGCAGTTCTTTAGCAATTTGGATGCCAATTCCTCCGAGCCCGCAAATAATGTAATGATTGCGCTGCGGCACTCGCGCCACATCCCAATATTCGGTAAAGCGAGTTCCCAATACATAATCGTTGAGCAGTGCGTAGCAGATGCCGATGATGCCAGCTCCAACTAACATCATGATAACTGTAAATAGTTTAATGCTTTCAGGAGCTTGTTCCGCCACTTTTTCATGGCCTCCGGCTCCGGTAATCATCCCTACTGAGAAATAGAGAGAATCGACAATTGAGATATTATCGTCAACACAAATATAGGTAGCAGTAGCAACGGCAATCATTGACAGCAGCGTCAGTACAACAATTACTGCTGCTTGGCTGTGCTGCTGAAATCGGCGCAGGTTAGTTAATGTTTTGAGCAGTTTTTGAGTGAAAGTTTTTTGGGGGCTGTGGAGAGTCGGCTGAGTGGCAACAATTAGCCGATCGCCCTGCTGACACTGCCGATCGGCAAGCACCGCCGATACTAAATCAGTTTTGTTAGCAGCGGGCAGATAATAAATCAACATTCGCGATCGATCGTCCCACAAATCGCTCAGTTTTCGATTTTTCCAAGGATGTGTTTCATCGATATATTCTTCGTGAATCGGCCAAGTGCGATCGAACAAACGCAACTGTCCGATCGCCTGACTTCCGAGAGCCGCAAAGGCAAAAACCGGAGCCGCCAACGATGAAACGCTCATGGAAGTGTGATCCGGCAAAGTGTGGTCAATCCTGTCGCCCAAGCTAGTATTGAACAATCTGTTGATGATGCGAATCTGAGGATTGAGAATCCTCGCCTGCATCAAAACTGCCAAATTTACAGCATCATCGTCTGCTGCAATTACTAAAGTGTGAGCGTTTTGAATGCCAGCAGCCAACAAGGTAGAAGCTGCTTGCAAATTGCCGACAACCACATCAGAAGTTTCGCCTCGAATTGGGCGATCGCTAATACCGATCGCGATCGCTCCTTGCTGTCTCAACAAACAAAAAATCTTGTGTCCCGTGTGCCCCAACCCGCAAACAATGATTCGAGGTTTCATAAAAAGTTATTTGCCAGCCAATTTCGGAGCTGTCCTTTGTAATTTTACTTACCATTGTTGACTGTCCTGGCTTTGCAGAATGTAGCTAAAAACACTATCTAGGATACTTGTGCCACAGTCTCGAAGTGTTGGAAACAAAGCAAAAGCTGTGCCGTGTTTGTAAAGCCGCGTTCCCCAGTGTTGAAATAAACACACCATACTGCCATGTACCTACAGACATGAGGTGCAACTAACCTGATTTAATATTTGAAAAATATCCGGGTGCGACAGCCAACCAGCGGAATTTGAAGAGGTAGGGACACAGCCCTGTCCCTACAACTATGACTTCTTACATAAATTTAGCTGCCTTAGTGGCAGGAGTTATTATGAAATTCACTGCACCCTTATTAGCATCCGCTTTAGTTTTCGCCGGTACTGTCGCCTTCGCAAGCCAAGTGCAAGCAGCTCCAACGAGCAACTGGAATAACACTAGAACAACATTTCAGTGCGTTACTTCCGGCCGCAATTTTGTCACAATTGCGCGGCGAGGAAATGTCACAACAGATCCGATGATTCTGTGGAAATCTACCGAGTTCGGCCGCGAATATACACCTTGGCAGCGCTGTCAAATTGTTTCCAATAGATTGACCAAAGCTGTTGCCCAGAATGGCGGAAGATTGAGCAACTTGCAGTTAACAACAGGAATTGTTAATAACTTGCCCGTAGTTTGTTACGTAAACGGACAGGGGCGCTGCAACTCTCAAAATCTGCTGTTCACCCTAGACAAGCGAAATGCTAAAAATCCCGGTGATGCTTTAACGAGATTGATTAATTTTGCCCAAGACGGCAGCGGGCCAGTTACAACGTTCAGAACCGGAGCTCAATCGGCGGCACCGCAGTTTGTTCCCTTTGGAGATATGGTCGATCGAGCTTTTAACTCTCCCAATAAGAAACCCTCAGTTCCTGTAGCAAAACCGCAGGGCGATCGGGGTATTTAATAGCCGCGACTCTAACTTGCACCTGAAAAAATTGGAAACTATTGTGGGGTGGGCTTCTAGCCCGCCCCTAAATATTTAGACTAAAAAAACTACACTGTCACCCCTTCAATCTTCTCATCAGTCAATTCGTACAACTCGCGCAACTGCTGCAACTTATCCGCATCCGGCAGCCAGAAACCCCGCCCGTTAGCCTCCAACATTCGCCCTACAATATTGCGAAAAGCTTCAGGATTAGCCTCCCGCAACTTCCGCGCCATTTCCTCATCCAAAGCATAAGTATCAGCCGCTTGATCGTAAACCCAACTATCAGTAAAATCAGCCGTTCCGCCCCAACCAATTAACGCCGTCATGCGCTGCGAAATTTCATAAGCGCCGCCAGAACCTTGATTTGCCATCGCGTTAGCCCACTTAGGATTTAGCAACTTAGTTCGATATTCCAAGCGCAGCAAATCTTCTAAATTGCGCGGAGTGGTATCCTGAGAAAAACTTTCTACAAAACTCGTGTTAACCTTTTTGCCGCGCTGCTTTTCTGCGGCTTTCTTCAAACCGCCAGTATTCGCATAATACTCTTGAATATCAGTCAAACCGTATTCCACAGAATCAATTTCTTGAATTATGCGATCGCACCCTTGCAACAACTGAGTCAAAACCTCCGGCCTCGCTTCCCCCTTATCCTTTCTCCCGTAACTAAAAACATTGCGACTTTCCCAAGTTTTCCCCAACTGATCCCCCGATTCCCAACTACCATCCACAACCCTATCGTTAACCAAAGAACCAAAATCCCCAGCCGGATTAGAAAACAACCTGGCGGAATAATTCTGCACACCTTTTGCCTGCAAAATTAAAGCGTGTTTGCGAATAAAATTCTGCGATTCCGGTTCATCAGCATCCGCCGCCCGCACGAACAAATCATCCAACAATTCAATAATATTCACAAAGCTATCACGGAAAATCCCCGAAAGATTTCCCAACACATCAATCCGGGGATGACCGACATCAGCTAACGGTTTTAATTCATAGCGAACAATCCGTCCAGTACCTTCTTTAAGAGGTTCAGCACCCACCAATTCTAGCAAAATTCCAATAGATTCGCCCCGCGTTTTAATCGCATCCAAACCCCACAACATCACCGCCACAGTCTCAGGATAATTCCCATGTTCCTCAAAGTGCTTCTCAAGAATTTTCCGAGCAATTTCGCGCCCCCTTTCATAAGCTGCCGGAGAAGGCATCCGATAAGGGTCTAAAGCGTGAATATTCCTGCCAGTTGGCAACACCCCAGCCCCATCCCGCAACAAATCGCCACCCGGTGCAGGCAGAATATATTCCCCATTCAAACCCCGCAAAAGATTAGTCAACTCATCCGTCGTTTGCAACAACAAATCCCGCACCAACAAACCCTCCTCAAAAACCCCATCAAACCCCTCTTTATCTTCCTCTCTGCGCCCTCTGCGCCTCTGCGGTTCATTTTCTTCAAAAACCAGCTTTTGCACCTGTTCCTGTGATAACCTCTCCCCAAAATAAGCCTCAAGATAAGAGGTCATTGCCTCAGAATTAGGCGGTTCCCCGAGAACGTGCAAACCAGAAGAAAACAAGCGACATTCCACCACCTGCAAATACTCGTAAAGCTTCACCAGATAGCGGTTAAAAGCATCAGCACTGAACATTCCCACATTCTCAAAACTAAAAGCAATACCCAACTTGCGAGCCTCATCAAACGGACAATCAGCCTCCAAACCGCTATCTAAAATTTTCTTACAAATAGCCTCTTTCAGCACATAATTTTTAGCCGTATCTTCCCGATATTCCGCAATCAAATCCCGCAAAGCCATCAATTCCTTGTACAAGCCAGCGCGGCCGTAGGGTGGCACGTTGTGAGAAATCAAAACACCGTAACCGCGCCGTTTAGCTAACATCGATTCCGAGGGATTGTTGGCAGCATAGATATAAAGATTCGGCAAACTTCCCAACAAAATATCCGGCCAAGAATAGCCAGTATTTCCCAGAGGAGAACCGGGCAACCATTCAACAGTGCCGTGCATTCCGAAGTGAACCACAGCATCAGCTTGCAAATCATTTTGTAGCCACTTGTAAAAAGCAGCGTATTGAGGGTGAGGCGTCAAATCGCGATCGAACATTAAGCGCATCGGATCGCCAGAAATTCCCAGCGGTGGCTGCAAACCTATCCAAACATTCCCCAGTTGAATACCACCGATTTGGAACTCGTCGCCCTCTGTCTTAATCCCAGTACCAGTCAGAGATTTCCACTGTTTTTCAATACGACTTGTTGACAAATACCCCAGCCACTTCTCCAGAGTTTTAACATTAACAGTATTGCCAAACCCTCCCCTCCCATCTGCGTTCATCCGCGTTAATCCGCCCCCATCTGCGGTTGCAGCATCATCCGCCTCTTTCACCCTGCGAATTAACTCCTCCCCGTCAGCCGGAATTTCTCCAACTGTATAACCTGCTGCTTGAAGTTTGTGCAGGAAATTTAGCAGCGATTTCGGTACATTTAATAAAGCAGCCGTACCCGCCGCCCCGTAACCGGGAGGAAACCCGTAGAGAATAATCGCAATTTTCCTTTCAGATGGCGGAGTTTGCCGCAGTTTCACCCAATTTTTAATTCTACTTGTCAGGCGTTTCGCGCGATCGGGCACCAGATAAATATCCTCACCCACCAAACCGCCCAGGGGAACAGGATCGATCGCGCCATCCAACTCAGGCAAAGCATACAATACCACACTTTGCAAACCCCCAATCCCCTGACGAGTCCAAGAATGGATATCCTGAATCAGCAGAGGTGCGGACACAAAATAAGGTACATTTTTAGCAGTTAAAATGCGCTTAGCAACTTCCACCTGCCTTCCACCCTCCATCGAACCAGCAGGCCCGCCAACCAAAGGAAAGCCAATAGTAGAAACAATCGCATCAACTTCCACAGCATCTTTAGAAAGCGAAAAAGTTTCAATATTGCCTTGTTTTCGCCGCCCAGTTTCATCAGCATTCGTCATCCAATCCCGCACCGCCACATGGCCTTCAACGCCATTGATAAAAATCGGCAAAGGCACAATTTCCGCATCTTCAAAATAGCGGATTAATTGAGGAATATAAGGCTGCTTTGTGATAACGTGCTTGCGGTAAAGCAAGATGCCCACAACAGGAGATTTTACTGGATATGAATTTTGCAAGCAATTGGTTCCAAATTTTGTGGAACGGGCATCTTGCCCGTTAGAAACCTGGTCTGAATTTTCCGACCAATTCGTCTCAAATTTTGTGGAACGGGCATCTTGCCCGTTATAACCCTTTCTATCAAGATGTCTAGCCTCTTTTCTGGAACGGGCATCTTGCCCGCCCCTCGCACTTTGATTACCGAGATACCAATCCAAATATTGCCTAGGCGATTCAAAATAACCATTATAATCGGGATGCAATAAACCCATATTGGGAGTTTCCACAGGCGGCGGAATTTCTGCAACCTTCAGCCCCAAATACTTTTCGGCAATAATCCAAAACATCGAGACAACATTATCCGCCCCGCCCGCATTCCAGTAACCATAAATAATCAGCCAGTTACGCAAATCCTGCACTTTTTGCACCGGCACATACTTTAATAACTTCGGCCCAACCTTCAAAAAGCTGATGTAACCAGCCAGCTTATCTTCTTCTCGCCCATTGCTGAACTTATCCAGAATAAACTTAACAGGCTTCGGCATTCCCTTCGGTTTGTCGCCAATTTTAAAAGCGCCGATTTGAGTAAGACTCATCAATTCCAAAGCCGACTCAAAAATCAGGCGAATCGGAATATTCTGCACCCTTTCCCGCAGCCACATTACCGCATCGTAATCAAACAGCAAACTCCCGAAAAACACATCAGCATTCGAGAGGGCAGCCGCTACAGCGTCGGGTTCGTCTACGAGGGCGCGATCGCTAAAAACCCGTACTTCCAATCCCTGGCAGCCAGAAACAGCCGACTCGGCAGCTTTGCGGTACAAATCAGCATTAAAAGATTCAAACCCTGCAATTAAGACAATGCGTTTCACAGCCCTACCTCGAAATATTTGCTTCTTTTAATGATAGACTAATTGCAGAAAATCACAGGCAAGATGCCTGTGCCACTAATAAAACAGAAAAACTACTTGCTTCACTTCTTACTTTTTCTTCGCGCCTTCGCGATTAGTCGTCAAATATTTATTCGTAAAGTAACAAAAAATTAAAATAATTAAACCACTCCAAACACACACATAATTAAAACCGTGAATCGAATTCCTCCCGCAATAGTTATATTAGGTCAAAACAGCCTGCAGATCGCCAAAAAAATCTCCGCACATTTCCCCGGTTCCCAGATTTACGGTTTAATCGATCGCACGGACGACACAGACATCAACTTTAGCAACTTCGGCGAAACATTGCGGGAATTGTTTGCAACAGAAACCCCAATCATCAGCATCTGCGCCGCCGGAATAATCATCCGCACCCTCGCCCCGCTGCTGTCAGACAAACGCGCCGAACCGCCAGTTTTAGCCGTCGCAGAAGACGGAAGCGCCGTCGTACCGCTGCTGGGCGGTTTGCACGGCGTTAATGATTTGGCCAGAGAGATTGCAGCAGCCCTCGGCGTACAACCTGCAATTACCACCACCGGAGATATTCGGTTTCGCACCGCGCTGCTGAGTCCTCCCCAAGGCTATTATTTAGCGAATCCAGAGAACGCGAAGACTTTTATTTCAAATTTGCTCGCCGGGGCAAAAGTACGCCTAGAAGGGGCTGCAAGCTGGGTTTCCGAGAGCAATTTGCCGATCGCCCCCGACGCCCAATTAACTATCCGCGTCACTGAAAAAGCAATTGCGCCGACGCCAGATTGTTTGGTTTACCATCCGCAAATTGCAGCAGTTGCACTCGCGAATCTATCGAATGTTCAGCCAGAAATAGCCCTGTTTTGCGTGCAGGAATTACTGGCAAAAACAAATTTGGCAGCAGCTTCTGTTGCTGGATTTTTTGCATTAAAACATGAGATGGGCAATCCGGCACTTGAAGCAGTTTCACAATATTTTAAAGTCCCCGTCCGCTTTTTCAATCTCTCCGAACTTGTCGAATTAGACTCAATTGAATTCATCGAAAATAAGGCTGCACAAATTGCCCTGACAGCAGCAGGTGCAAACAGTCAGTTAATCGAATGCGATCGCACTTTATCCCTGAATTGCGCGATCGCCCTGGCCGCCCAACCCTTAAATGCTAGCGGGATCGGCATTAGCCGCGGCAAACTGGCGATCGTCGGTACCGGCCCCGGAGGCGCGCAGTGGATGTCCCCGGAAGTTAAAGAAATACTGCGCGAAGCCACAGATTGGGTGGGTTACAAATTCTATCTCGACTTAGCCGGAACCCTGCGCGAAGGACAAAAGCGGCACGATTCCGACAACCGCGAAGAGATCGATCGCGCCCGTTTTGCCCTAGATTTAGCAGCCTCCGGCAAATCTGTCGCCGTCGTTTCGTCGGGAGATCCGGGTATTTTTGCGATGGCTGCAGCGGTGTTTGAGGCGATCGACTTTGACGCCAAACCCGAATGGCAAGGCATCGATATTCGGGTCGCACCGGGCATTTCAGCCATGCAGGCGGCCGCGGCTGCGATCGGAGCACCCCTCGGACACGATTTTTGCGTGATTTCGCTTTCGGATATTCTCAAGCCTTGGGAGGTCATTGAACAGCGGATTGCGGCGGCTGCTGCTGCCGATTTAGTTATGGCATTTTACAATCCCATCTCGAAACAGCGGATTTGGCAACTCGGAAAAGCGATCGAGATTTTGTTGCAAAGTCGCGATGCTAAAACCCCCGTCATATTGGGGCGCAACCTCGGCCGCCCAGGCCAATCTGTGCGGGTTTGCACCCTCGGCGAATTCCAGCCGCAAGACGCCGACATGAGAACTTTAGTTATTGTCGGTTCGAGTCAAACTCGGATTATTCCCCGCAAATATGGAGATGTTTGGGTTTATACGCCGCGCAGGTACGACAAATAAGTAAAGCAGCAAAAACTTAGGAAATCAGCAATTGACTGAAAGCTAATTGACTTTGACAAGGAGATTTTTTGATCTCGCTGGGGGAAGTCTAGGTTAACTAATGGCGGCGAATCACTCGATCGCGATCCACCTGTTATTTCATCTTATGGTTTTCACACTCGATTGAGATGCGATCACCTTTGATTACAGAAATCCTCGGTAATGAGGGAGCTCGGCTTCAGGAAGCCGAGTTTTTCTCGCAGACATTGAGCGAATTTAGAACTAGACTCAACCCTAGTAAGGGTTTCAGCTTGATTTTTAGAGATATCTAATTTACATCTCAGGAAATAAAAATTTTTTATATAGCAGAATAAAATTAAGGGCGATCGAGGTCTGCTACATTATTTAATTTTAAGATAATCTTATCGCTAAAAAAAATTAGCTTCACGAAAATGAGTCTTTTAGGTCTGTACAGATACAGAATTAAGATGCTTTATGATAAAATAGCTTTAACAAAAGGTTAAGGAAGCGGTTAAAAAAACATGAAATTCCAAATTCCTCTAGCTCCTGGAGCTGTAACCCAATTTTTGCTTCGAGTGGTGGGCTGTCTCGTTGTACTATCTTTCTTGACTCGGATGAGTCTGTACTTCTTGCCGGATTACCCGTCTAGAGACTTCTTGGCAATGGCATTCAACGTTGATGGCGAGGTGAACGTTCCAGCTATATACTCATCTTTGGCATTGCTGTTTAGTTCTGTGTTGCTGGGTGCGATCGCCCATGTGAAAAATTTGGATAGCGATCGCTACAAGCATCACTGGAAAATTTTATCATTCATATTTTTAGCTCTATCTGTAGACGAACTGGGTCAATTGCACGAACATTTGATTGGCCTGCGAGGCGTGCTAAATGCAACAGGGTTTCTTTACTTTACTTGGATTGTGCCGTTTGCTGTTCTAGTAGCGATATTTCTCTTATCCTACAGTAAGTTTGTGTTCCACCTTCCTGTTTCCACAAAAAAATTATTTTTTGCAGCCTGCGCTCTTTATATTGGAGGAGCAATGGGGATGGAAATGCCAGGGGGATACATAGCTTCTACAATGGGACAGGAGAATGTAGCTTACGTGATAGTAACGACCCTTGAAGAGTTTTTAGAAATGCTGGGCATCGTTGTATTTATCCACGCATTGATTTCATATATCAAAACATATGTAGGCGGGGTAAGTTGGAATATTTACATACCCGGAAAAAACCCACAAGTTACCGAGGATCAAAATATCGACCTACCTGCTCTTCCGCAACCAGCCAACACAAATCTATTACAGTGAATCACTAAAAACCGGGTTTATGGACGACGCAAATACTGCATTATGGGTTTTGATTAAGAGAAAAAACCCGGTTTATTTTTTACTAATGCGTCTTTGACTGGATGTTCTGTGAGCTTCGGCGCACAAAACGACTAATATATAGGCTGCTTGCTGCACCAAAAGACTAATTCGACGTGGAACAGCTTAGTTCACAGATGACATCCTTACCTTTACCAGAAAATCGCTAAGAGCAACCTTTGCATTAGGATTTGAGGGCAAATGACTTCTAAAACTTGCATCTTCTAATATATTGATTAGCCGATCGCGCTCTTGCTGATAAAATTCTATATCTGTATCTTCTAGCACTGATTTTTCCTCCCCAGCCAGCTTGCGATCGATCAAATCAGGAATATACGACAACTGGAACTTCTCGTTAAGCTTCACCAAATTCGCCTCGACTTCCCCCGTTTGCATCAAGTGAATCCCAGCTAGCAACACCCGGTAAACATACAGCAGCGGCTTAACCCGACGCGGGCGTTCTTTCTCAAACAGTTTCCATTGAGTTTTAGCAAAACCGAGATAGTGGTGGCTGTGGTGCTTGGTAATGCAGTTCGAGACGAGCTCCTTTAATTTCTCGTGTTCCTTTGTACTGTAAACTATCAGCGGCGAATACAGTTGTTCCAAGACGTAGCCGTTGCGCTTCAACAGCATCTCAAAAAATTTCTTAATGTCGTGAGTTACTAAATCAAGTTGCATTCCATCCCGAACTTCCGAAACTTCGATTGTTTCTTCTGCTGAAATCAGCCCAATTACTTGCGGTAGCGGTAAGATGTGTACTCCCCGCAAGTCGAAGTCAGAATCGGCGGAAGGAAAGCCGTATAAGTGCGAACCGCTGACAGTCGCAAACAGTAGCGGATAAGGTTGAACAGAGATAATTTGGGCGAGATTCGAGATGTATTCTGTCATATATTCCAGTCCATGCAGGCGGGCTTTATTTCACAAGAAGCGATTTCAAGATCCGATTTCGATCGCACCTCTACGAGATTTAATCAAAAACAGATTCGCTTTCTCGTAATTAGGACGTTCTGGCAACTTAGTTGCAGCAAAAGCGCGATCGAACTCTGCGTGCAAACTCAACCGCCAGCGATTCACCTCATCCCAGGATATTTCTTGGTTGCGGATAGATAAAAGTTGCGATCGATAATCCTGCACGCGAACGGGTACAAACCCCTCCTTGAGGACAGTAATTCCTGACAGCAGCAAGCGAATTAAGTGCATCGCGTGCTTCCAACGAATTTCCCCGGTATTGCGGAGGTCTTGCTCCATTTTTTTAAATTGAGACAAAACGTAGCTATTGTAAGTTTGATAAACCAATTGAGAAAGAAAGATTTCCCTAATTTCCAGCAATTCTTGTGCGACAGGAGAAACCGTTTCTACCAAAGGCGTGTACAAACATTCTAGCACATTTGGATTAGCTTTTAGTGCCAAAACTAGAAACTTTTGCAGTTCCCAATAGCATTCCTGATTTTCCTTGTTTTCCAATTGTTCTGGAATGCCGTAAAGCGACCAATGAAGGATTGCGGGCGGCAGGTAAATCCCGCGTCTGTCTGTATCGGATTGCTCGTTATCAAGACCATACGCTCTCGAACCAACAATGCAGCGGTAAATTACAGAATCATAGAGATTGTATTCTGCAAGAAAATCTCCTCCTGACTGCAATCCTTCGCTCTGAAACTGCTTGCGGATGCTGAGTTCGTGCCGCCGCAGACTAACTTCTGTTCCGTCTGGGAGTTTGACTAAATATGCGTGGGAATTGTCCGTAGGCGATTGAACGATGACGCCTACTAATCCCGGTTTCCAAGATTGGTCACTGGCGGGGTTTTTAACCTCAATTCTGGTGACAATTTGGGTTCCTGCGGGTAGGATTAAGTTGAAATTTTGAGGAATATTGGCATTTGCCATGAGGAAACCTCCTGCGGGGGCACGAGCTACAATATTTAGTGTAGCATAAATGTAGTATAAAAGGGGAGTTTTGGGCGATCGGGGATTTGGCCTTGTTGAAAATTGTCTAATTATCAAGGAGGAACACCGCCAGCGGCTTAAGGAAAAGGTGTTGGAAATTGTCGAGACTCACCCGACAATTGCGGCAATTCGCAATAGGGAAGGGGTGACGGACTTGCAAGTGGTGGCGTTAGAGCGTACACTGAGGCAGGAGTTGGGTGGCGGAAACGCCCAGTTGTCGGAGTCGAATATTCGCAAGGCGTTTAATTTGAGCGGTGGTTTACCGAGGAACAGGTCAACGAGTTGATTGAGTTTACTGAACAATTGACGGCTTAGTTAGCATAACAAATAAATCGTAAAAGGAGAGAAATAAATGAAATTTTTAGCAAGACCTGATGAATGGGAGCCATCTCATACTATATTAAGTAAGTATTTAGTAACACGATTGTATCAACTGGTGGATATTTATGAAGTTATCAGTTACCGTTATCCCATAACAAATGGAATTATTCTTCTTGAAGAATTGTATGATACTGCAACCGCTTGCCTAAAACGGCCCAAAACTAAAGATAGATTAAAATCGTTGTTAAAAGAATCTCTAGATGACAATATCCAAACTTCAATAATTAACGATCCTGTGGTTGAAAAATATTTTAAAAATATAAAAAATGAGTTACGTCCCTTGTCAAACAAGGATTTGGATGAAAATGACATAAAAAAACTGCAATTAACCTCGTTGACTTACATTGCTACATTAAATAAAAAATACGCAGAATTTATTTTTTTTGAATTAAAAGCGATAAATTTATCAAGTAATCATTTTGATATTGAATCTAAAAGAATTGATAGGCTTTTGAAAACTTTAGTAGCATTTGCTTTACATAGCGATCACTCTATTATTCAATTAAAAATTTCTTTTAAAGGATTAATAAAGGATAGCCCCGATAGACTGGTTGAGCAGTTATCTAAAATTTTTTCCTTCGATCAAAACAGAGACTATCAGTTTTCTATAAGCAACAACAATCTCGGATCTGACTTAAAGAAACAGTTAGGTGTTCAAGACGATCAAGCATCGGAAACTTATAATTTTAGTGCTTCAGGAAAAGATGCTTATTCTGCTTTTAGGAATAAAGTAACAACTGCTTTGAGAAAATTGGGCGTAAAAAACTCTAGTATAAATATAAATAATGATGAAATATGGGAAAATGTAAGTTTCTTGAATGAAAGCACTAGGCAACAGACATCGTTAAGCTTTAGAAATGATAGCGATCCAATTATTCCCTTAGCGCGTATCAATACTTTAGAACAATCATTGGAAAAAAACAAGAAAAAGCTCCAAGATTTTGACTACAAAACTTTAGAAAAAATAGAAGAATCTTTGTATTTATATAATCTTGCACTAAGCGTTCCAACCATAGAAAACTCTTATATATTGTTGTGGACTTCCCTGGAATCTCTAATGGGGCTGAGAACAAATGAACCAGATATTGTGACGATCAAAAAAAATGTCTCCAGTACGCTGGCATTAGGAGCAATAGGCAGACGTGTAAATGCTACAATTCAGCGTATGAGAAGTACATCTAAGGCTAATGGCTGGAAGAAAATATACTCCCCTAGTGATGACCATAGTGCAAACGAATTTGATGCCATCGGGTTATGCCATTGGAGTTCTTGGATTACAGATCAAAATATTAAAAACTCACCTGACGATCCATATCATGATATGGAAAGCGAGCCATTGTTATGCAAGCAATATCTTGATATAAACCAAAATTGGAAAAAGTTGCAAGATTTACACAGCTTTATAACTCTTTCTCAGAAAAATTTAGAGTACCAACTAGATCGTTTGTATCAAACGAGAAATAGAATCGTGCATTCAGGACGTTTTGGGCGCTCAGGAAATTATCTATGGATTCATCTTGAATGGTACGTTGCAAAATTACTTGCTGTATCAATTTTAATCCTAGATAATCTTTATTTTGACTTGGACTTAGATGCTAATCCAAGAGACATAGTATTTGGATGTCTCCGAGGACAGTATCAATCAAGCATTGATTATCTTGAACGCCATAAAGATAAAATAATAAATTTTGATCATCTATTATCTAGCGGAATTACTAGGTTTCCTGTTCTTTGCTTTTAAAAAATGCTCACTGACCCTGAACTCCGATCGCCGCAGATACTAAAATATTAGTATCTATAACAACTCTCATTCTCCACTCCGATAAGCTGCAATTTTTGGGGCAATTTCTTCATGAGTTAAAGGATAATCGGCGTGTAAAGCCTGGGTTTCTTCACATAAGTTGTTAAAATCTTCAGCTAAAGCTTGTCGGTGCGGATCGGGCTGATAACTATTCTTAACTTCCCGGCTGATTTTAATTTTTTCTGCGAGTAACTCTTGTGCAGGTTTTCCTGAAAGAATCGTTACTACTTGCCGAGGTGGATTAAGATGCTGTTTTTCTGACAAAGCTTTTAAAGCATCAGTAATTACCTGATCGGGGGTGGTATATTTCCCTGTCTCTAACTGTTGTTGCAGTAAATTTTCTTGTTCTGAATTCAGAATTATTTGGATCATAACTTTGCCTCTATGCCTCTATAGGGATTGGTATAAAAATGGTAAAAACAAAGAGAGTATCAGGCATTAAACAAGAATAAAATTGGTGGCAGTTTCAAGAAGGAGGAGATACCTCGCATTGCCATTTCTGTCCATTGGCTGGATACAGGGAAGGTGATAATATAATCTCACTATTCGACAAATTTAAATTCACTCATAAAACTAAAAAGTGATGCTATTTCTGTTACATTCTGCACATTTTCGGTTCGGCCACCACTAACATCAATATATAATTTTTTAGAATTTGAATTTTCGAGACCAAGTGGCTTAAACTTCTTTAGTTCTCTATTTGATTGATCACTCAACTCCATATGAGTTCCAACAAAGCTTAAAGAAGCTAATCGACTGATTGAGTATTCATCTTCTTTAATTCTATCCACTATAAAATCTATAATGATCTCAATAGCCTCTAATATATTATCAGATTCATAGAGCGAACCATTCAGATAAAATTTTGTAGGCGAATTCACTGTAGTTCTTTTTCTTGGCTGTATTTCTTTCTGGGTAAGGGATGGAGAAGAACATCTATGGTAAAGCATCCCATCTACAATATCTGCTTCATCAATTGTTTCAATTCTTTTATCTGAAAAATTACATATTGGATTAGAGTTAAACAGTTGTCGCTTCAGCTTTAGCTTTTCATAATATAAGTGCGAATTTTCGATAACTTGACTCAGCTTATTTTTCCAAATTCCTATACGTTCATTTAGTGTTGAATCAGTCCTCTGTGAAACTGCATCTATAAAATTACGGTCATAAGAACATATATCAAGAAATGCTTCATAGATAATGTCAGTTTTGTTCTGTATATCGGTTATTCTATAATCAACAAAACCTTGCATTTGAACATCGAAAATAGCTTGATTAAGAAGTGGAGAAAACTGAGCTTTATCTGTTTTAACGCTAAAGTTTCTAAACTGTTTCTCGTTGAAGGTGATTTTAACCATTCGTAAGACTTTCTCAAATAAAGATTCAAGCTCCTCGTTGGCTCTTAAATTTACTTGGGGCAACAAGTTTTTATCCGCATTAGGTTTTCTTCGCCTCATATAATTATTAAGCGTTTCACCTCTCGCTTCAGGATATTGCTTTGATTCTGGCTTGTAAAGTTCATAAAAAGCAAAAAATCTTAGAATTAGTTCAACATCAAGCATCCTGTTTGGATCTGGCTTGCCTTCTCTTACTGGCTTGAACTTAGGAAAAGGTGATAATAATTCTCTGTATAAGATAGAATGACTACAATGATTTAAAAAATCATTGAATTCACCATGAAACATACAATTTCTTAATTCTTGTGAATTAAGAGAAACTGAGCCTTGATTAAGTCGTCCAAAAACTTCAAATTGTATTTCAGGCTGTGTCCCACTTTCAATAACAATTGTATTGATTTGACGCTCTAAAAAAAGGCTGCTGATTTTCGGTGGTAGAGACGTATAAGTAAATTGGTTTAGGTCGGGTAACGTTATAAGATTTGTTAACTTCAAAGTTCCGTTACTAAAATGCGCCAAAGTGGTTAGTCGTTGAACTCCATCAATTACTTCACACAATCTTTCATCTTTTTCTTCATCAAACTTTTCAAGTAAAAATATAGATGGAATTGGCACATCCATAAAAACCGATTCAATAAAACGACATTGCTTAGGGATATCCCAAACAAAAGTTCGTTGGTAGGATGGTACAACAATTTTTCCGCTCTGAAAGTCCTTAATCAAGTCTTTGACTGAGCGAGTTATAGATTTTTGCAAAACTCTGGCTTTTTGTAAGCTTTCAACAAAGTCATTTCCAATAGCCATTATTATTTCTTGGGGTAATGGATGCTGTAAAAACTATAGAAAAGCGGCGCAACCTTAAATCTGAGCTGTGAAAAATGTTGGTTAGTTTGAGTGAAAAATATGGGCAATACTGGATTTGAACCAGTGACCCCTTCCGTGTGAAGGAAGTGCGCTACCACTGTGCTAATTGCCCGCAGATAATTAAGATACCATACCGAGTCCAAATTTGCAACTAAAATTTTACTAAAAATTCAGCCGCTTGTTTCCGAGTTAAACTCGACACAATGCCAAGAATAAAGGCATTTGTCGAGTCTGGCATCAGTTAACCTCCCACCAACCCGCCGAGGGGCCGACAAACCGCACTACAATCCACCAAGCAACCAAAAGACTAATCCCGATCCAGCTTCCGCGACTTGTCCACTTGACAAAATCTTCGCTTTGGGTTTTCGTGATTGGCAGCCAGGGAACGATGCGTTCTTCTTTACCGTATTCGTCGCCGATCGACTCTTTGCGACGCTTAGCTTCACCCATAATCTTTGTCTACTAAATTAGATTTCAACTGGATACCTAACCAAATTATAAGTCAACAGGTCATCTCAAGCCTGGGTCAGCCAAGTCGTATCCAAATAATCAATCCTCGCAAAAGGACTCAGCGCCGCTAAAACCTGCTGTCCATAACTGCGGTGAATCACCCTGCTGTCGAAAATCGCCACCACCCCTTGACGTTCTCGCACCGGCGCGATCGCCCGCTGCAATTCATTCAACGCGGCCGGCAGCAAATACAACCGAAACCAATCCTTGCGCCGTTCCTTATAATAAGCCACACGCGCCGTCACCAAAGGATTTTCCAAAGAAGGTAGCGGCAAAGTTGCGATCGCCAGCAAGTGAGGCGCCCTCAATTCCCCCTGATGTTCCCGCCAAAACTCCCACCCCGTCACCAAAATCGCATTCTCGCCCACATCTGTTTTTTCTACCTGCACCCGAGAACCGAACTCAGAAGCCAAAATCGCCGCCAGCCTTGCCTTCAGCGGTACATCACCAACAATCAGCACCGTTAAACCGGCCACCGACGCGCTCATCAACAGCAAAGTCCGAATTTCTTCAATTAAAACTCCCTGAAATTCCGGCGTATTTGGCAGCGGCAGCCAGTTGGGAATGTACAGTTGAATTAATTCATTTTGTCGATCGGGCGAAAACTTAACGCTCGTCAATTCTGGAAGCCCCAGCATTTCCCGGAAGATCGGAGCCTTCGGTTCCACATCCACCGCCCCCCCAATCAACACCACGGGCTGATCGTCCCAAATTTTGCTCAAAACCTCAGCCACCTGCACCGGCGCGCAGAACAGAGAAAATGACCCAGCCTCCCGATTAATTTCCGCCCACCGCAGTTTTCCGTTTGCTTCCCACCGCTGCCAAAAATTGCTCCAAGCAGCCGGAATTAGGGGGTTTGGCTCGATCCTTTCAAACAGCCCCTGCAAAATATTTTGCTCTGCAGTTTCCAGCAAATAGCACTCCTCTGGTTTCGCCGGATGCTTAAAGAAAGCCCGCGTTAGCATTACCCGCCCTTGGAGGATTGCATCGGCTTCCAAAGGCTGAGATTGCATTAAATCATTCCAATCAGCCGGTTGCAAACACGCTGTCAATTGCTGGCGAGTCCAAACTTCCAAGTCATCCACACCGTCAATAATTGTCGGAATATTCCTGTGTAGTTCCGAATTCCCCGCCAAGCGAGCCGCGAGCCAAGACTCTGGATCGGCTAGCATCAATCCTTGCCCAGTGGCCCGATCCGAATAAGTCTCGATCGACCCATCTGTTTGCAGCCACTCTTGCAAACGCGGAATTTCCACAGCTCTCAAATGCTCAATCAGCGGTGTCGGCGCCACTAAAATTACAGGCTCTGGCCACATCAAAATCGGCATCAAATAGCTGACTCGATACCGCTGTCGGTAAGCTCCAGCAGGAAGCCCCGTTTGGATCAGAGCGCTGCGCCCCAAGCGCAAAGCCCGCGCCACGAGCCGCGCCATCGTTAAATGGTGAGGCCAGTGCGGCTCGGAGTGCGATCGCAGGAAGCGGAGCAACGAGTTGTGGACTTCTACCTCAATCAATCGGTTTTAAAATTGACATTTCTCACTCAACATAATCAAAACTGGCCAGAAAATCAACTACTTTTTGACCGAGAGGCAAACTGAATTTACTCGGCTGATGACTTGCACCTCCCTTCCCAAAATTCCCGTGAGAATTCACCATCAAACTCTCCTGTCCCGAACTAATTAAAATAGTTTGGGTAGGTGACTCAAAAAACTTTGTTGGTTGACTAACCCCTGATATATTAGAGAGCAATTTTATCAACTCATTTAACTTATTTGTAGCTGTACTTAATGCTTTACGCAACTGCAATATTCGTTTCTCATCTAAATTTTGATTTTCAATGTTTTTGCCGATTACCATAATATTTTTCTGCGTTTGTACAGCATCCTTAAAAGGAAGAATCGCTAAAAAAGCTGCTGGCAATAAATGCTCATCACTCTCAAATCTAAAAGTTAGAGTTGTGCGGCGGTAGCCGACTTCAATATTAGGAGGAAAATTCATGGCCCGGTAATGCCGAGCTATTTCGCTGTAAACTGTTGCTAAAGTGCTGTTGGCTGAGTAGTCTAAAAGTGCGTCAACCACAATTTGCACTAACCCAGGCGTGTGATTTAAAAATTTTATCGATTCTGACGGCGAATTAAATTGTTGAATCTGAGTGCGATCGCCTGCGGGGCTGAGGTCAACCCATTCGCAAGTAATATCATCTGCAATGATGCCACATCGAGGAACCAAATATAGTTTTGCTCCTGTTAAAGTTGCTCCCCTCAAATCAGCGCCCACCCAATCTGCATTAATCAAATTTGTTTCTGTCAAATCAGCGTGAACGAAACTAGCACTTCCTAAATTAGTATTTCTTAAATCTGCTCCGTTAAGGTTAGCTCCGCTCAATTTAGCAAAGCTCAGATCCGCGCCGTTGAGGTTAGCTCCCGTCAAATCAGCCCATTTGAGGTTAGCTCCGCTCAAATTGGCACTGCTGAGATTCACCTGTTGCAAAGAAGCTTGTCTCATATCGGCATTGCTCAAATTGACGCCGCTAAGTTCTGCTTTCGTCAAATCTGCGCCGTGTAAGTTAGCTTCTTGAAAGTTAGCTGAAGCAGCCGAAGCACCTCTGAGATTTGCACCGGAAAGATTAGCACCGCACAGGTTAGCTTCCGTCAGTTTTACCTCTCTTAAATCTGCTTCAGTCAGGTTTGCGCCGCTGAAGTTAGTTTTGCTGAGTTCGCAGCGGACTAATTCGCTTCTAATCAGGGATGCTCGGATTAATTGAGCTGCACTTAAATCGGCTCTCACTAAGTTTGCTACGTTGAGAGTCGCCCCGTTTAAGATTGCCCGCGACAGGTTGGTACTGCTGAGTCTAGCCACATTCAAGTTAGCTTCGCTCAAGTTAGCTTCGCTCAAGTTAGCGCCGCTCATGTTGGTGACAAATAAGCTAGCCCCCCTTAAATTTGATTGGCTGAGGTTGATGCGGCTGAGATTAGCTTCATTCAGGTTGATTCCTGTGAAATCTCTGTCGCCTTCAGTGTATCTTTTGACGATTGCAAATCGTTTGAGCAGTTCTTCAGCTTCCATTTGTTTACCTGAATAAAATGGCGATAGGCTAACTTTTATATGGCATAAATAGAAATAATATCAAATTAATTTATAGTATTTACTCACCGAGCTGATAAAAACTTTTGACAAACTCAATGACCGTATTTAGTGGCGGGGTGGTAAATCTTTGCGCTTTAATTGCAGGACTGATAGAGGTTTTGTTGACTCCCGGCAAATTTGTCAAGTTTCTGCCAAAATCTGGGTGATAGTGAATCATCAAAGTTTCGGCGCTGGAGTTAGCCAGTACAGTTTGGGTAGGCGATTGGAAAAAACTTGACATCGGTTCGCGATCGAGGCGAATCGGCTGAATTTTCATTTCCCCTATTTTTCTCATTGTTTTGGTCAGGGCGACGTTTAATTGCACTACCATATTTGAGACTCGGACGCCGAGGTTATTACCACTTTGGGGTTGAATCATCTTGATCAAAGTAATCAAATTTTTCTGAGTAAATGCTGCATCACTAAAGGGAATAATGGCAACGAAAGCTGTGGGAAATAGTTGCTCGTCCTGCTCTATTTTAAATGATATGATTGTGCGTCTGGAATTAACTTCGATACTGGGAGGATGGCTCAAAGCAGGGTATTGACGGGCAATTTGGCGGTAGGTAGCTGCCAGGACAAAGTTAGCATCCGGGTCGAGGGGTCGATCGACAATAATTTGAACTGTCGGCGGTGTAGCATTGAAAAACCTTTGAGATTCTTCTGGGGTAAAGCGCTGAATGTGGCTGCGATCACCGTTAGGACTGAGGTCAACCCAATCGCAGGTAATGTCATCTGCTTTCACATCAAACCTAGAAACCGCGTAAATTTTTGCCCCCGTCAGGGCCGCCCCCGTCAAATCTGCGCCCACCCAATCAGCGTGAATCAAATTCGCTTGGGTCAAATCCGCGTGTACCAAAGTAGCGTTCAATAGATTGACATTGCTCAAATTTGCTCCGTACAAGTTGGCCCCGCTCAATCTCGCTTCATCAAGGTCAGCGCCAGTCAGGTTCGCCCCGCTGAGGTCAGCCCACCGGAGATTAGCGCCTCGCAAGTCAGCGCCACTGAGGTTTGCCTGAGATAGATTAGCTTGTCTGAGTTCGGCATTGCAGAGGTTGACTCCTCGCAAGTCTGCCCTGCTGAGGTCGGCTCTGTGCAAATTAGCCCGTTCCAAATTTGCCGCTGTTAGAAAAGCGCCTCTCAGGTGAGCCCCGCTGAGGTCGGCTTGCTCTAGATTTGCTTCTCTGAGGGTTGCTTCTCTCAAATCTGCTTCGCTGAGGTTTGCACCGCTCAAGTTTGCATTGCTGAGGTCGGCTCGGATCAGTTCGGATCTGATCATTGTAGCTTCGACGAGTTGGGCTTCGCGGAGGTCGGCTCGAATCAAGTTAGCCACGTTGAGGATAGCGCCGCTGAGGTTGGCTTTGTACAGATTGGCACCGCTGAGTCTGGCAACATTGAGTTTGGCTTTTCTCATGTTGGCGTTTGACAAATTCGTGCCGCTCATGTTGGTAAGGCTCAAAATTGCCTCACTGAAATTAGCCCCGCTGAGATCGATCCTGCTGAGATTTGCCTCGCAAAGGAGGATAGCAGTAAAGTCTCTTTCTCCTGCTGCATATTTGGTGATGAGTTCTTCGGCATCCATGCTTTTCGATTTCCCTGATGTGTTAGCTAGAACAAAGCTTTGTTGTGCCAACCTTTAAACTAGAATAAGCATTTTTTGTAACTTGATGCAATATGCTTAGACATCTATATTGTGGAAGCCTTTTATAAAATCCAAAATGCTAGTGATATTAGCTTGAGCCAATTTTGTGCTTTCGGCTAACTTACCCGATGTTGAGTTACTTGGCTCGTATTTTTTAATCAGGCGCTTACCGAAGGCGGGGTGGTGATATACGCTGAGTCTTTGATCGCGGGAATTAATTAAGATCATCTGTGTGGGAATTTGAAAGAAATTGATGCTTTCACCGATTTTTGGAAAAGAACTGGAAATTTTTATCTGGTCTACTTTGCTGATAGCTTGGTTGAGAGCTTTGCTGCATAACTGGACGTGTTTAGATTCTTTGACGTTTAGTTTGCCTGCATCGTGGGATTGAATCATTTTCATCAAAGCTATTAGGTTTTTTTGAGTTGTGGCAGCGTCGTTAAAAGGAATGATGGCAACGTAAGCGGTGGCAAATAATTTATCGTCGCTGTCCATTTTAAATGCGAGTACGGTGCGCCTGGAGCTGACTTCGATCGTGGGAGGCTGACTTAAACTCGGGTATTGTTGGGCAATTTGGTAATAAGTTGCAGCTAGCGCAAAATGAGCGCCTTGATCTAAGGGCGAGTCAATCACAATCCGAACTGTGGGCAAGGTTTCGTGAAAAAATTCGTGGGTTCCTCCCGAGTTCAACCAGTAAATTTGGCTGTGGTCGCCGTTGGGGCTGAGATCAACCCACTTGCAGGTCATGCCTTCGGTTTTGATGCCGAGCCGCGAAACTGCGTGAAGTTTGGCTCCGGTTAAGGTGGCTCCGGTTAAGTCGGCTCCAATCCAGTCGGCGCGGATCAAATAGGCATTTGTCAGGTCGGCGTGAACTAAGCTGGCATTCAGCAAGTTGGCGTGGCAGAGGTCGGCTCGGCTGAGGTCGGCACCGCTCAATTTGGCTTCGCTCAGGTCGGCCCAGCGGAGATTGCAGCCGCTGAGAATAGCCCAACGCAAATTGACGCCGCTGAGGTCGGCGCCGCTGAGTACGGCTTGAGTAAGGTTGGCTTGTCTCAGTTCTGTGCCTCGCAAGTCGGCGCCGCTGAGGTCGGCGCGGCTGAGGTCGGCTCCTTGCAGGTTGGCTTGTTCGAGGTTGGCTTCTGTCAAGCACGCGCCGCTGAGGTGAGCGCCTCGAAGGTTGGCTTGAGCGAGGTTGGCTCCTCGAAGGGTGGCTTCGGTAAGGGTGGCGCCGCTGAGGTTTGCGCCGCTGAGGTTTGCGCCACTGAGTTCGGCTCGAATCAGCTCGGCTCTGATCAGTTTTGCTCCTATGAGTATGGCTTTTTTGAGGTCAACTCGCACTAGGTAAGCGACGTTGAGGTCGGCGTCGGTGAGATCGGCGCCGCCTAGATGGGCGCCACTGAGTCTGGCAATGTTGAGTTTGGCACCGATGAGGTTGGTTTTGCTGAGGTTGGCTCCGCTCAGGTTTGCTACACTCAGATTCGCACCCTTGAGGTTGGCTCCGCTCAAGTTGACGCCGCTGAGGTTGGCCTCAGTCAGGTTGATTCCGGCAAAGTTTCTTTCTCCGGCGGCATATTTTTTCAGGAGTTCCTCGACTGTCATGGGGGCGGCACCGTATCAAATATCCCCATTTTATTGCTATGAATATCGGTATTGTAGGACTGGGTTTAATTGGTGGCTCGATCGGGCTGGATTTGCGATCGCGCGGGTTTGAGGTTTTTGGGGTTTCGAGTCGGCAGCAGACTTGCGATCGGGCGCAAGCTCGCGGTGTTGTCAATGAAGCCAGCATACACCTGTCTCTAATGGCAGCAGCCGATGTGGTTTTTATTTGTACGCCGCTGGGGTCGATCGAGCCGATCGTCCGAGAGTTGGTGCCCTATCTTTCCCCTGATACTATTGTAACCGATGTCGGTTCCGTAAAAACACCCATAGTGCAGGCTGTGTCTCCTCTGTGGCCGAATTTTGTGGGGGGACACCCGATGGCGGGGACTGCTGAAAGCGGGATTGAGGCGGCGGTGCCGGATTTGTTTGTGGGGCGGCCTTACGTGGTGACGCCGACTCCCCAGACGCCGGCGCTTGCGGTGGATAAGGTTGAGGAAATTGCGCGGTTACTGGGTGCTAAAGTTTACCGATGTGAGCCGATCGAGCACGATCGAGCTGTGGCTTGGATTTCTCATTTGCCACTAATGGCGAGCGCGACGCTGGTTGCTGCCTGCGATCGAGAGGGCGATCGGGATATTGTTAATTTAGCCCAACATTTGGCGAGTTCTGGTTTTCGGGACACGAGCCGCGTGGGCGGCGGCAATCCCGAGCTGGGAGTGATGGTGGCAAAGTACAATCGAGAGGAATTGTTGCGATCGCTCTCTATTTACCGCGACAGTCTCGACGAGTTCATCAGCGATATCGAAGCGGAAAATTGGCAAGCTCTCGAACACAAGCTGAAGCTGACTCAACAAGCGAGACAGAAGTACAAATTGTGATCCAAAAATTACTTAAAACGGTTCCCGTCTAGATTATGATTTGTGGACGCCTATATATTGAGTTTCCATGTACGCTTATTCTCGACTCAAGCGATTTTTACTGGGTGAATCTCTTCCCACTAGCGCATCTATTCATGAACGCCTGAGCAACGCTACTGGACTAGCTGTTCTGGCTTCCGATGCACTTTCGTCTGTTGCCTACGCTACTCAAGAAACTCTGCTGGTGCTATTACTAGCGGGGAGTAGCAGTTTGAGTTTATCGCTGCCTATTTCTGGAATTATTATTTTACTGTTGGCGATCGTGGCCCTGTCTTACCGACAGACAATTAAAGCGTACCCCAACGGCGGTGGCGCTTACATTGTAGCGCGAGAAAACTTGGGTATTTATCCAGGTTTGATCGCAGCAGCTTCCCTGATGATTGATTACATCCTCACCGTAACAGTGAGTATTTCGGCTGGCGTTGCGGCCTTGACTTCAGCAGTTCCCTCGCTGCAACCGTATACAGTCGAAGTGTGCTTATTTTTTATTGTCCTCATCATGTTTGCCAATCTCAGGGGATTGCGGGAATCTGGCAATATATTTATGGTTCCCACCTATGGGTTTCTCGTTGGGATTTTTGTTTTGATTGGCTGCGGTTTATTCCAACAGGCAACAGGTCATGTTTTTCCGACATTACAAAATATTCCAGCTAAGGAACCTTTGGGATTATTTCTACTCGCGCGCGCTTTTGCGGCCGGCTGTACTGCCCTGACGGGAGTTGAAGCCATATCAGACGGGGTGTTGGCTTTTAAGCCTCCTGAATGGAAAAATGCGCGCCTGACTTTGAGCTATATGGGGGGAATTCTGGGAGCGATGTTTTTGGGGATTAGTTACTTGGCTCATATTTATCAGGTGATTCCTAGCGAACATGAAACGCTCCTTTCTGTATTGGGAAAACAGATTTTTGGTGTGGGTATATTTTATTACTATTTGCAGGCAGCTACTCTGTTAATTTTGCTGTTGGCGGCGAATACGAGTTATGCTGATTTTCCGCGACTTTGTTATTTTTTGGCGCGGGACGGGTTCTTGCCCAGGCAGTTGTCGCTGTTGGGCGATCGCCTGGTTTATTCTAATGGGATTAATCTGCTAAGCTTCTGCGCTGCTCTTTTAATTATCATCTTTCGAGGCAATACGAGTGCGGTGCTTCCCCTGTATGCGGTTGGAGTTTTCACTTCTTTTACTCTCTCCCAATCGGGAATGGTAATTCACTGGTTTAAGGAACGAGGTAAAGGTTGGCAAGTTAGTGCTGTGATGAACGGTATTGGTGCACTGGCAACAACGGGAGTTTTGGGTGTAATTCTCGCTACAAAATTCTTTTTGGGAGCTTGGGTTGTCGTAGTAACTATTCCGATCGTAGTCAGTCTATTTTTAGCTATTCACCGGCACTATCGGTATGTAGCAGCTCGCTTGAGCATTCAGGGAATAGAACCGAGGTCTTATCTTCGCAGACCTAGAGTTAAGACGGTGACACATCCGGCAGTGGTGTTAGTCGGGCAGTTGCACCGAGGAACTTTCGAGGCCCTCGATTACGCTCGTTTAATTGCTGATGAAGTTGTGGCAGTTCACGTGGATATTGGTTTGACCGATCGAGAAAAATTACAATTAGCTTGGAAAGATTTGCAGTCAGACATTCCTTTGGAAATTCTGGAATCGCCTTACCGCTCTGTGGGTGAGGCTTTGACGCACTTTTTGACTTTGTTTGAAGAGCAGCGACCGGGAGTATATTTAACGCTGATCATTCCGGCTTTTGTGACGCGAAATTGGTGGGAGGGACTGCTGCACAATCAAACTGCTTTCTTTTTGAAAGCGGCTTTGCGCGCTAAAAAAAGTCGGGTTGTAACAACGGTTAGGTATTTTCTTTAAGTAGGGATGGGCAACCGCCGGCGATTGCCCCTACTTCCTCGCAATGAAGACTGCAATGCGGTCGGACGCGCTGGCCCAAGAAACCCAGTTTCTTCGCAAAATTTTTGGTTTGGATGCGATTTTGCTAGGCAAAAACCGGGTTTCTGAAACCGCTTGGTAAATCGTATATATTTATTAAAAATTCAATCAAAGGGTTGACATATCAAAAATGATATGTCATAAATTTAGTCATTAGAAAAGTTGCCTTTCAACTTATCTTAAAAAAGATTGCGCCTGCTGAACCCAAGTCTTTTGTTCCATAAAAAATCTCTTCAACTTTTGGGGGTTGCTACGCAACCCGCAACAGACTATTTATGCAGCAGCCAAAAAACTTGAACAGGCTTTTGCGAGCTTTGTCTCGGCCAAGTCTGGATGTTAGTTACAGCACCAAAGTCTACTCTATTTCTCTCAATAGTTCTTTGAATGAACACTGGCAAGATGCCAGTGCCACAAGAGAACTCAATAGTTCTTTGAATCAACACTGGCAAGATGCCGATGCTCAAACAGCAAAAGTTTTGCTCCCAGAGGATTTTCCTGTGGAAGCCAAGCGTTCAAACAGTTAGCAAGTTTGGCGAATTTCGTCACCCTCAAGGTGGTGGCGTTTGTCGCGCTGGCGCTACTCCTGACTTCTATCCAGGGGATGCGGGAGTGGCGATTGCATCGTCGAAACAGCAGGAATGGTGATTCCGGTGGCCACCGGTTCGGCTTCATGATTTACTCGAATTCGCCGAATGTGGCCCGATCGAGCTTGCGAGGCCTGGCCGAAAACTCTGAAACATCCTGAATCCAGACTTTTTCCGCTGTCTGTCGCAGCAAATCCCGAACTTGTGAACAGCTACCTGCAAGCGGAAGCAACCGCCGCTAACTACGGTTTTATCAACCGTTTGCTGCTAGCAGAACTTCTGCGCTGGCGTTTGCGGCAAGTTTTCGGCGATGTGGAAGCGCCGTTAGTATACGATTTGCCTCACAATATCACTTTAGGTGAAGGTGCCGGCTGGGTAACGCGCAAAGGCGCTTGTCCCGCACATTCCGGTCAGCCTGTAATTGTACCGGGTTCGATGGGCGCGCCGTCTTATTTGCTGGTTGGGAAGGGGGAACGATCGATTTTTGCGATCGGCTTCTCACCGTGTAGTTCGGGCGCGATCGCGCTTCGATATAAGTCGCAAAGGTGTTGACAAAACTGACTCCGCTTTGGGATTAACTGGCGTAGATTCCATTGCCGGGTGCGAAGAACGCAGAATCGAAGAAGTACCAACCGCTTACAAGCCAATTCAACCAGTAATTGACGTTCAGGTTGAGACGCAAATAGTTGGTGTAGTCGCTAAAATAAAGCGAGTGTTAACGTTTAATGCCTAGGAACAGGGCATTTGAGAATTAAAAATTAAACAAGGGTAAGGTGCGCGCGGATCACCCTACTAATTTTTTACTCTCGGCCCTATTTCCGATGCCCCATGCCCTATGAATGATTCTCAAGCATCACCAAATCAATCAAAACCTGTCCATCCCCTAAAGCGGCTGCTGAAGTACGGGCGTCGCTACCGCCTGAAAGCTTGGCTGGCAAGTATCTGTTCGCTGCTGAATAAATTTTTCGATTTAGCACCGCCAGCATTAATTGGTATTGCCGTTGATGTGGTGGTGAAACAGCAAGATTCTATCCTCGCTCAGTGGGGCATAAAAGATGTCTTTTGGCAACTAGCAATTATCACTCTTTTGAGCGCGGTTGTTTGGACGTTGGAATCTATTTTTGAATATGCCTATGATTATTTGTGGCGCAATTTGGCTCAGGATATTGAACACGATTTGCGTTTGGAAGCTTACAGCCATTTGCAGGAATTAGAATTAGCTTATTTTGAAGAACGCAGCACGGGCGGTTTGATTTCTATTCTCAATGATGATATCAATCAACTCGAACGTTTTTTGGACGACGGCGCTAATGAGGTGATTCAGGTAATTACAACGGTTGTTGTGATTGGCGCGGCTTTTTTTGCTGCATCTCCGGGTGTTGCTGGGCTGTCAATGCTGCCGATACCTTTTATTATTTGGGGTTCGATCGCCTTTCAAAATCGCCTCGCTCCTCTCTATGCTGATGTGCGGGAAAAGGTCAGTTTTCTAAATGGGCAACTGTCGAATAATTTGATGGGAATTACTACTATTAAAAGTTTTACTTCCGAAGATTATGAAATTCAGCGCATCGAAACACAAAGCCAAGCTTACCGCGAAAGCAACCGACGGGCGATCGTACTTTCGGCTGCTTTTATTCCGCTGATTCGGGTTGTGATTTTCTTGGGGTTTATTGCAACGCTATTTCTGGGCGGTTTGGAGGTGGTGGCGGGCAGGTTGTCGGTGGGAACTTACAGCGTTTTGGTGTTTTTGACCCAGCGGTTGCTGTGGCCGCTGACTCGCCTGGGAAATACTCTGGATCAATACCAGCGCGCAATGGCTTCTACTAATCGGGTGATGAATTTGTTGGATACTCCGATCGCAATTCGCACGGGTGATATTCGGCGGCCGGTTAGTTCGATTAAGGGGGAGTTGGAATTTAAAAATGTGACATTTTCTTACAATCAAAGAAAGCCGATTTTGCAGTATTTTTCCTTGACTCTGCCGGCTGGAAAAACTACTGCGATTGTTGGCGCTACTGGTTCGGGAAAAAGTACGCTGGTGAAGCTAATTTTGAGGCTGTACGAGGTACAGTACGGGAATATTTATCTCGACGGTATAGAATTAAATAACCTGAATTTAAAAGATTTGCGGAGAGCGATCGGATTGGTGAGTCAAGATGTGTTTTTGTTTCACGGTACGGTGGCAGAAAATATTGCTTACGGCAGTTTTGAGGCAACTAATCTAGAGATAGTAAATGCTGCTAAAATTGCAGAAGCGCACGAGTTTATCGCCCAATTGCCGGACAGTTACAACACTATTGTAGGGGAACGCGGTCAAAAATTGTCGGGGGGGCAGCGGCAGCGAATTGCAATTGCGCGGGCTGTTTTGAAGAATCCGCCGATTTTGATTCTGGATGAGGCTACTTCAGCGGTTGATAACGAGACGGAGGCGGCAATTCAGCGATCGCTCGAACGAATTACCAAGAATCGCACTACAATTGCGATCGCCCACCGTCTTTCTACTGTCCGCAATGCCGATTGCATTTGTGTCATGGAAGAGGGGCTAGTGGTAGAATCGGGGCAGCACGAACAACTGATCGAACAGGACGGAATTTATGCGGCGCTCTGGCGCGTGCAATCTGGTATAAGATAGAAACGCAGCGGTTTTGGGTAATTGGGAATTGCTAATTTGTAATTAGGGATGGGGCATTGGGCATGGGTAACTAATGACAACTGCCAACTGCCAACTGCCAACTGACTACTGACTGCTGACTGTAAAATATTAGTTTATACAAACAAGAAGAGAAAATGTTTCTATTTGATAGCCCTGAGTCCAAACCCAACGAAAATAGCTGGAGCCGCAAATTAGATAAATTCGTGAAAGCTAATCAAAATGAATTGGCTGCTTTGGCTTGGGGGCTATTTCTGGAAAGGGGAGAGGAAAGCGAGGAGATTTTGGCAATTGATGTTGCAGAAACTGCGCGTTTTGTGTATTGTAAGAAAGAGGCGGTTGAGGAGTTGAACCGTCAAGTGAGAAGTCATATTCAGGAAGTTGTAGGTGTGTTGAACGCTCACAAGCCTGAGACAGAAGTGGCGATTTTGGCGATCGGCGAAGGTCAAATCAAGTTAATTTTTTTTGAACCTAAGCCTGAACCTCCTGTGTGTTTTGAGGAAGCCGCAACAGATGTTGATACATTGTTGGCTAAGCTGGAACAGCAGATGGTTGAATATATGAAATAGGAGTTATATCAAATCCGGTGGCATCGGAATTGATATTACCTACAATCAGGAGAGGACGCCGTGCGGTTTCCCTACAATTAATCGGGCGATGGTTATATCTATTATCGAGGAAGATTGATTATGTTGAGGTAGGGAAACGCCAATTCCGTCTCCTCAGTTTCCCTATTGTCGATGGTTATATCCGAGATCGCACTCTGAGGGTAATTTCATTCAACAGTCTCTTTCAATCCCTCGGTGAGATCAACTGCGTATCAGCAACAGACAAGATGCCTGTTCCACAAAGAGTAAACCGGGACTTATTATAGATATCAGAATAACCAGCAATCAAAATAACCAGCGGGCGGCGAATCGTCATGAAAAATTTGAGCTTTGTCTAAAGTAGGTACAGCCTCCGCCAATTCCCTACCTACTTTTACCTCAAGCGCCCTGTCTGTTAATGGAAATGAAAATTGATGGCTATCTTGCCAATATTTTGCCTTAGCAACAATCTCATCTTTATCCAAAATCTGGCTGTTGCTACCAATCAAAATACTATTACTTTCCTGGCAAACACACACGCACACTTGAGAAAACACACTTTGAAAAGTCGTGATTTTTTCGGCATAAAATTGATCTCTTTGCAGCAGATTTGCTACCACAACTCCCTCGCTTGACAAGTGTTTTTTGCAGCTTTGATAAAATTCTTTGGTGGATAGGCGGTGGGGAAAGTAGCCGTTGCCAAAAGCTACGTCGATCATGATGATATCGTACTGAGTATCTGATTTTTGCTGCTCTAAATACTCTCGGCCGTCTTGAATTGTTACAGTTAGCCGATCGTCAAACTGCACTCCAAAGCACTGTGTAGCTGCTTCGATCGCGATCGGATCGACATCCGTACATTCTATAACAGTTTCCGGCAAATAGTGGTGCAAAACTAAGGGAATTCTGCCGCCGCCAAATCCAGCCATATAGATTCTTTGAGGTTGGCTTTGCCACACTAAACCCAACATCATCGCCTGAGTATATTCAGATACTAGATGCAAAGGATTGTTGAAATCGAAAACAGATTGCAGTAAATCTGTTTGCTGATTTACTTTTTCTACTAAAGATAGCTTAATGTGCGATCGCTCTTTTGTGACTGCAACATAGTGAACACCAGACTCTTTGCAAAAAATAACTTTGTCTGGCTGTTGCTGCAGCCAAGCCAGCCGCTGTCCAATAGCGGATAAATTAATAGATTGCCAAGTTTTGTGTTCCTCAATCATCTGATTTTAAATTTTATTTAAATTCAATATTCTCTAAGAATATAGCCTCATCCAGACGGTTTCTACCAAAATGGCTGAGTCGCCCGGTATCTGCGAAGAAACCGGGTTTCTAGTCAAGGCTGGCGCAAGTCATGTTCTCATTTTCCAGCAGGGCAGGGGAACGAGAAGACCAGAGAAATTAAGCCGATTACAGCCGCTTGTACGCCACCAATTCCAAACCTGAAACCGAAAGTTCCACTTTTTGCCAATCTTGCTTGTCACCTTCCAACTTTTCAAAGGCTGCTGAGGTTAGCAAAATCTCTCCCCGTTCCGCCAAATCCTCTCCCAACTTGGATGCGAGATTAAATTCCGATCCGTACATATCCTCTCCTTCCAGCATCAAAACATCGCCACAGCCAATACCAATACAGAGGTAAATATCCATCTCCGGCGGGAGTGTCGTGTTGACAGCCGCTGTGTGTTTCAAAGAGTCGCTCGCAGCTTCCACCGCCGATTTTACATCGGGAAAAACTGCAAAAATATTGTCTGCTTCCTCCTTAACTACAGTGCCACCGTATTCGGAAATTATCGGTTTTACAATTCCGTGCATCCGGTGAATCATTGCCAAAAAATGAATAATTCCGTGGCGGACTGTCGTGCGCGAAAATCCCGACATATCCATTACTAAAATTGCGTAATTTTTGCGAAAAGTAGCATTGATTTTTTCATCAATCTCAGCCATTTTTTCGGGATATTCGTTTCTTTCTTGCAGCAGCTTTTCTAAGTTAGCGCGGTTATTTGTTTTCATTTTTGTTTAATTAAATTCCCAATCTCGACACAGTTCTTGAGGGCGGCCAGCAGGATGCACCGCACAATTGATGCCATCCTTACCGTAATAATAATCGCAGACTTTGCAAGGTTTAGTTTGCTCTAACTTTTTCATCAAAATTGCCCGGATTGTCTGGACTCGGTTGCGATACTTGTTTGCATTCGAGTGACTCGGTTCAATGGCCAAAGCTTGCTCGAAAGCGGCTAAGCTGGAATCGTACAATTTAATAATTTGGGCGCTGTATTTTGTCCAAGCATCGGCATGGCTTTGATACAGTTCGACTGTACTTAAGTTTAAAATTCCGTATTCTGTCCAAGCGTCGGCTGAAGCTCGATCGAACTTAATATTGGCATTGAGCAAAACTTTTTTGATCGTTGCCAAAAGTTCCCTCGGCTGCCAAGGTTTGCTAACATAAGCCTCGGCGCGATCGCCCTGGAACCTCGCAAATAAAGCTAACTGCTGTCCCTTGCCTGTTAAAAATACCACAGGTATGTTCCGAGTTTCGGGATTAGCTTTAATTAAACGACAAACCCCGTAGCCGTCTAGACGGGGCATTATAACATCTAATAATACTAAATCAGGGCAATTTTTCTCAATTTTATCCAGCGCTTCCACACCGTCAGATGCCTGAATTACATTCAATCCGCTGCATCTCAACTGATGTGAAATGCACTCCCGCTGGCTGCGGGAATCTTCCACCACTAAAACTGTACTCATCACGCCACACCTGGTTTCTGAGGTAAACTTGTTCGCTGCTTCGAGTTGTCCTTGCTGAAATCAGTTTACCCGCCTTGGATGAATTTGTTATCACTGGCAAGCTAAACTTACTCAAATTGCAACAAATCTTAAACTGGGGAGCCAAGGTGATACTTATCAGAAAATGCTGGTTGCTAATACCGGGAAAATTATTCGATATTTAGACCACAAATATTGGGCTTTTAAGCCTTAATAACGGCAAATCGTACTGATATCGGACGAAAACCTTCTTGAATTGCAACAGATAATCGGCTACTGTATACGTTAAAGTTCTTAAACACGACAAATGAATAGATTGCTCCTCACTTTATTGGTAAGTCCAACGCTGTTTGGATCTGTGATGTCTTTGAGCGCGATCGCAAATCCCGCTCTAATTGGCGAAACACCAAGCCAATCGGCTGAGTCGCCCCAATGCGTGCGATCGCCCCACACTCAGCGTCTGACTTGCGTGCGCCTCCCCGCAAAAGCTGCTGCTGCTAATTCTAAAGTAAGAATTAGTTGGCAGCGCCCTGCTGACGAACAGGTGGCAATGCTGGACTTTTCCGAAGAAGAAAGCGACGCCGCCGTGGCGATGTTTGGCTGCGACTGCCCGACTTGTATCAATTCCCTGCGCCAGTTGCGCGGTGTTCCCCTGTTACCGGTGTAAGGGCGATCGCGCCATAGTGTTCGAGCTAACGTTTGAATTTTGCTCAAATCGCGATCGTTGCGAAATTTGATAATTGCGGGACGATCGCACTTGTCACTTGTCATCTACCATCACCTATTAAGAGCGGCGAGCGAGCTGTTCAGAGCGATCGACCTTTTGATGTCCACAAATTTCAATAATTTCTCACCGATAAAATGTCCTTCGATGTCTTTGGGGCAAAAGGCATAATATTGAATTACATCACAGCTCAACAGTTGTTTTTTTTATATTTCATCAGTCTATAATTTGGCCGTTTGTAATGGCGAAGGTTATTCGCAGCTACACGAACGAGACTGCCAAAAGTTGTAGTTTTGGGTTTGTAACAGTAGATGAATCCAGATCAACGCTGATGTTGCAAATCGATCGCACCCCTCGGCAAAATTAAATGTATAATATTAACGCAGTAAACCGCTACGAGTGAATCATGTCCGCAAACACCGCGCTACCCGCAGCCCTAGCTAAAATCGTTCAGCGCTTTCAGCGACATTCCGATCCAAAACAGCGCTACGAACAACTGCTGTGGTATGCCAAAAGACTCCCAGCATTTCCCGAAAGCGATAAACTGCCGGAAAACAAAGTTTCTGGCTGCGTATCGCAAGTTTATATTACTGCAAATTTGACAGACGGAAAAGTTTTGTATCAAGGCGATTCAGACGCTCAGTTAGTCAAAGGATTAGTTGGCTTGCTGGTGGAAGGTTTGAGCGGATTAACGCCTGCTGAAATTGTCACCATTACCCCAGATTTTATTCAAGACACGGGATTGAATGTGAGTCTGACACCTTCCCGCGCTAACGGATTTTACAACATTTTTCAAATGATGAAAAATAAGGCACTTGCTTGTGAATTGAGCAAGCAAGCCGAAGCAAATTAAAAGAATAAACAGCCATGACTCAAACTACAAATTTAACAAAATCACGTTCGGGCAACTATCCCGCCGCCGTTCAAGAATATCTCTGGAATTGGCAAGAAACGCAAATCAAAGTTATTTACGAAACCCGAGGACAGGGAAATCCTGTATTGCTGCTTCCTGCTTTCAGTACGGTTTCCACGCGAGAAGAAATGCGTCCTTTAGCAGAATTATTAGCTCCTAAATTTCAAGTTGTGAGCTTAGATTGGCCGGGTTTTGGCGCATCGGATCGACCGCGAACTGACTATCAACCGCAATTATACCATCAATTTCTCAAGGATTTTGTTGAGGCTATTTTTAATAGTCCGGTTGCTGTAGTGGCTGCTGGTCACGCTGCGGGTTATGTAATGCAATTAGCGCAATCAAAGCCGAATGTTTGGTCAAAGATTGTGTTAGCTGCGCCGACTTGGCGCGGGCCTTTGCCGACGATGAGCAAACAGCAAAGCGGCTGGCACGGCATCGTGAGAGAATTAGTACGATCGCCTTTACTGGGACAATTCCTCTACAAACTCAACACTGCGCCGTCATTCCTCAGTTTGATGTACCGTCGCCACGTCTATGTCGATGCAGCTAAAGTCACGCCAGATTTCATTCAAAGCAAATGGCAAGTGACGCAAAAACCCGGTGCTCGATACGGTTCCGCTGCCTTTGTGACTGGTGGTTTAGATCCGGCAAAAGTGCGATCGGAATTTACAGATAAATTTCAACAATTAGCAGTGCCGGTGATGGTTGTAATTGCTGAAAATGCGCCGCCAAAATCAAAGGCTGAAATGGAAGCATTAACGGAATTACCCGGTGTTGAGTCGCGAGTTGTTCCTGGTTCTTTGGGTATGCACGAAGAAAATGCAGAAGCTTTAGCAAATGCGCTTCAATCTTTTCTATAAATTATTTAAACCCAATTCTTCAGTCCGCGCAGGCGGACTTTGTTTGTGTAGCCCCGAATTATATTCGGCGGTTAATTGGGCGGTTTACATCATTAGAATAACAGCGGTATTTTGGCTGGTTTTCTCTTCCTTTCCTTTGCCCCTGTATGCTGTGGGAAAGCCGCCGTTTGCTAATTCACAAGAGAGTATTATTGAAAGTGCGATCGACTTTCACATTCATTCTTCTCCTGATGTGATTCCTCGCAGGTTGGATGATTTTGAAGTAGCTAAGTCAGCCGCGCGATCGCACATGAAAGCTGTTGTATTGAAAAATCATTATGCCAGCACAGCAGCGCGGGCAGTTCTGGTTAATAAAATAGTACCAGAAATCAAAGTTTTCGGGGGAGTTGTTCTCAATAAGTCGGTAGGGGGAATTAATCCCGAGGCTGTAGATGCAATGCACCGCATCGGTGGCAAATACGGTAAAATAGTGTGGTTGCCAACGGTTGATGCTGAGCATCACTTGCAGGTTTTTCACAAGCCGGGAATGGGGATTAAAGTTGCGGAAAATGGCAAGGTTTTACCGGAAACAGCAGCGGTGTTGAAGATTGTAGCAAAAGAGAATTTGGTATTGGAAACCGGTCATATTTCCTCAGAAGAAGTGATGGCGGTTGTCAGTGAAGCCAACCTGCTCAACATTAAAAACATCCTGATTACCCACGCAATGGCGGATCTACCCGGTTTATCCCTAGAAAATATGCAAACAGCCGCCGCAGCCGGAGCTTTCTTAGAACTCGCATTTGTGAACGATTTGATGGGAGAAAATGCCGCTGATGACGGACACAAAAACTGGCATCAAGTTTCAATTAAGAAGATGGCAGCAGCGATTAAACTAATCGGAGCGGAGCATTTTGTTATGAGTACAGATTTGGGAAGAAAAGCCGATCCTTTACCTGCGGAAGGTTACAAATTATTTGTTAAAAAGTTGAGGGATGAAGGCATTTCTCCGCACGAAATAGATTTAATGATGAAACACAATCCCGCTCGATTGTTAGGCATTTAGAATTGGTAATGGGGTATGGGCAATCGGGGATAGGGAATCGCTAATTGGGAATTCTCTTCCCTCTTTTCTCTTCCTTCTTCCTTCTTCCTTCTTCCTTCTTCCTTCTTCCCTCTTCCCTCTGCCTTATGCCTTATGCCTTCTTCCTGACATCAGTTACATCCGTTACATCCGTTACATAATCCGTTGCCGAACTTCCTTCTTCTATTCTTGATTGCCTTTGCCGTTCAAGTATCCGTTATCTGCAATGCGCCAAGCACCCCCAGCATTGCCCGTTAAATCGCTATCTTCCACGGTAGCAATGCCATCTCTGTAAACGGCGATCGCCTCACCTTCATTACCATTAATTCGACACCGGCGCACGAGCAATTTTCCTCCCAATCCGACACCTATTCCCAAACTGCCGTTGTCAAAAATACTGCAATCTTCCACCGTTGCTTTCCCATTATCCGATATAAAAATTCCGTTCCATACCCCATTATGAATTTGACTGCGGCGGAGGATAGAATTTGTATCAGGGCCGCAAATTCCCACCACAGAATAGTCCGCAGAAGTGATATCGCTGTCTTCTATGATTAACTCGCCTTTGCGAATATCTACAGCGTAATATTTCCCAGTGGCTCTCAGCGTTAAACCCCGCACTAAAGCAGTATCAGTTGCCATTTTTATGCAGTTTGAGTTGATACTTTCAACCACAATGCTATCGACCTCTCCGCTGCCGATAATTTCTACCGATTGGTCGAGAATTAAACTTTCACGATAAACGCCTGGATGCACGTCAATGCGCGTGCCGGCTGCTGCATTTTTCAGCGCTTCGCTAATAGTAGTATAATCGCCTTGACCCTGCTGAGAAACAACAAATCCTTGACTCTTCCCAACTTTGGTATCTGAAGTAGATGCTTCAATTTGCTCTGATTCCGAGTCAAAATGCTCAGATTGTTGATCGCCCGCTTCTGAAAGTTGCGATGTTAGCTGCAAGCGTTCTTGATAAACTGTCTCTAGCTGATGTTCTAACTCGGATACTTGAGATAGAAGTTGAGCTTGATTCTGGTTGGCTGTCTCGATTTGACTTTGAGTTTCCGAGAGTTGAGAATAAATGTGCGATCGTTCTCTGTTAGCAGTTTCTAGCTGAGATGCCAATTCATCGCGACTTTGACGCACACTTTCTAACTGACTTTCTAAGTCGGATACTTGAGATTGAAGTTGAGTTTGATTTTGATTAGCTGTTTCGATTTGACTTTGCAATTCCGAGAGTTGAGAAGTGAGCTGAGATTCCAATTCAGAGCGAGTTTGACGCACACTCTCTAGCTGAGCTTCTAAATCAGATACTTGAGATTGAAGTTGAGCTTGATTCTGATTGGCTGTGTCGATTTGACTTTGGAATTCCGAGATTTGAGAAGTGTGCTGAGATTCCAATTCAGAGCGAGTTTGACGCACTCTCTCTAACTGATGTTCTAAGTCCGATACTTGAGATTGAAGTTGAGTTTGATTCTGATTGGCTGTCTCGGCTTGATTTTGAATTTCCGAGAGTTGAGAATAAAGTTGCGAGCGTTCCGTGTTAGCTGTTTCTAGCTGAACTTCTAATTCAGAGCGAGTTTGACGCAGGCTATTTAGCTGATTTTCTAAGTCCGATACTTGAGATTGAAGTTGAGTTTTATTCTGATTAGCCGTCTCGATTTGACTTTGGAATTCCGAAATTTGAGAAGTGAGCTGAGATTCCAATTCAAAGCCACTTTGACGCACACTTTCTAACTGTTGTTCTAAGTCCGATACTTGAGATTGAAGTTGAGTTTGATTCTGGTTGGCTGTCTCGGTTTGACTTTGGAATTCCGAAATTTGAGAAGTGAGTTGAGATTCCAATTCAGAGCGATGCTGACGCACACTTTCTAACTGTTGTTCTAAGTCCGAAATTTGAGATTGAAGTTGATTTTGATTCTGGTGGGCTGTCTCGGCTTGACTTTGAAGTTCCGAGAGTTGAGCATAAAGTTGCGAGCGTTCTGTGTTAGCACTTTCTAGCTGAACTTCTAAGTGAGAGCGAGTTTGACGCACACTATCTAGCTGAGATTCTAAGTCGGATACTTGAGATTGAAGTTGAGTTTCACTCTGGTTGGCTGTCTCGATTTGACTTTGGAATTCCGACAGTTGAGAATAAAGGTGCGAGCGTTCTGTGTTAGCAGTTTCTAATTGAGCTTGCAGTTCTGATAACTGAGACTGGAGTTGCGAGCTATCTCCCTCCTTGCGATGTATCTGAGACTCCAATTCTGACAACTCAGACAGCAGTCTTTCTCGCTCTAAAACCACCATTTCGGATTGAAGTTGTAGTTCATGAACTTGAGAGTTTAACTGCCTTTTATCCAGATTAGCAGCTTCTAACTGTCTTTGCAGTTCTAATACTTCAAATGGAGGTTGCTGTGCTTGTTCGCGAGCAGTTTGCAATTGAGAGTTGAGTATTTCGCGTTCTTGCTCTGCACTCTCCAGTTGAGCTTGTAGCTCTGACAATTCCGAAGTAAATTGCGATCGCTCTTCTTCGACTAATTGCAGTTGAGCTTGCAAACCCGACAGTTGAGACTGAAGTTGCTGCCGCTCTTCAATGGAGCGATCGAACTTAATTTGAATTTCCGACAATTGGTACTGTACCTGCAATCTGCTTTGGCTAGCCGTTTCCAACTGACTCTCAAATTCCGACAGCAGAGCGTGAAATTGAGAACGTTCTGCATCCACCGTCTCTAACTCTGCTTGCATTTCCAGCAATTGAGCGTTAAGTTGCGATCGCTCCTGATCCGCAACTTCTAACTGCTCTTTCAGTTCTGCCACTTCTGCTAACTGGGACTCAGATTGTTGAGCATTTTCTAGCTGAAACTGCAAATCAGCAATCAGAGCATCAATTTGCGATCGATCGCGGGCAATTCCTGCCAAAAAATCTTCCATTTCCGACACTTGATTTTTTAACAATTCTTGCTCGCGAGTCACAGTTCCCAACCGACTTTGCAACTGAGACAATTCAGAATTTAGCTGATTTTCATTCTGCACCTTTTGCCGCAATTCCGAAGTTCTGGCATCCAACTGAGCAGCCAAATTCGATATAGCTTCCTGCGAACCCTGCATCCGCACCAAATTGCGTGAATTTCGCTTATTCAAAATTAGCCAGCAGACTAATGCCCCGCCTCCAAATCCTATTAATAAAAGTAATGCTTCCATTTGTTTTATCTAATTAAAATAAATTGAGTTATTTTGATGCTGACCCAAAAATGGACATCCACAAATCCCTATCTTATATCGTTTCCAGTTCCATCGGAATAATAAAATCGAGCCAAGAGTTAACACTCAACCATTCAGTTTTGCGACTCCGACTCAACAGTCAACAGTCAACAGTCAAGAATCATGAGGAGTGCCACCGGAATTGATATTACTCAAAGCTATCACAACTTGCCAGCCTGTGTTCACTTGGCTAAACAATTTATATTTCTTTACAAATTCCTTTTGTTTACAGGTAAGGTGCGCCCAGCGCACCCTGCAAGTCCAATTAATGAAGCAAATCCACAATATGAGGAATAATTCCGATATGCTGAGTCAACAAATAATCCAACCTATCCGCCAGTAAACTAAAAATTAAATCGTTATAACTCATCCCGTATTCCGCCAAACCTAAAGCTACCAAACTCGTGACATTTTCCCCTGGATGTTTCAGATCCGGTTTGGGATTTGCTTCCAAAACATAAAGCGAGCCATCAGAATCACTTCGGACATCGATCCGCACCAAACTGTTCAAACTAAACTCCCAATAAATTTTTCGAGCTAACTCAATTAACTCTTGTTTTAGTTCAGGTTCGTCACCGCCCATCAACCGTCCTCGGTCGGCCGTAATCGCCTTTTGATCCATAGAAGTAAAGATGCGTTCTTCCGGTTCCAGCACCCGCTCTACAGTCGAAAAAGCAAAGGGTTTGGTATTTTTATAAAATCTGCCTTTAGCATAAGTAACATAGCCGCAGACCGCTACACAAAATTCTCGTCCCGGCAAATACTTTTCAATTAAAGCAGTATTGTGAGTGTCTCGGTGAACTTCCGAAACCGCCTGAGACAAACCCTCAATATTGTCTACAAAATGAACGTGCAGTGAAGCGCGACCGGATACTGGTTTGACAACAAACGGCCCTTGATAGTCACCAAAAGTAATGGCAAAACGCTGATGCAAATTAGGATGCAACATTCCTTGAGAAGGATGCCAAGTCATAAACGGAGCAGTTTTAATTCCGACTGATTGCAGTTCCCGCTTAAAAGCGTGTTTGTTATCTAAAGTTGAACTATTTAAAGGATTGTGACCGACATAAGGCATTCCCAACATTTCCAACAAGGCGGGAGTGTGACAAACAGGATTGTATCCCTGGACTCCGCCAGTATTCAGCCAGACTAAATGAATGTTTTGTTGTTTCAGTTGTTCCGGCAACTTCATGTCGTCAGGTATGACAAAAACTTGCTGAAAGCCAATTTCTGCTAATGCTTTAGCAATCTCGCGGGCGACGACTTCGTAACTCTTCCAACCGCGGGGATTGTGAGTTTTGTAAATCACTGATCCGGGGCGAGCGCAGTCGCCGCCGAACACCACCGCAATCCGCAATTTAGCGAACAGCACCTCCAAATATTGAGGAAGCAAACAAAAGTCATAATGCCAGCTCTTCATGCCCATTGATGTGGGAATCATTTAAGTATTTTTTCCTTTGTATTTCATTTTTTAGCGACCGAACCGCTAGATTTCCCCAAATATATTCCCGCCAAAACCACAGAAAAAGAAAACCAATTAAACAAGCTCAAACTTTCTGAAAACAGCACCCAAGCCATAATAGCCGTAATTACGGGTTCTAGCAGCAGGAAAAAAGCTACAAATTCCGAGGACAAACGACCCAGACTGTGGATAAGCAGTCCCTGACCGAAAGCTTGGCAAATCACCGCCAAAGCAATTACCGTCAGCCATCCCTGCCAAGAATAAGGGAAAACTCGATCGCCCGCAAGCAGAACCAATGGCAAAACCAATATAGTGCCAATAAAACATCGCCATATCAATATATTTGTGGCCGGAAACTTGGTTCGCAAATGTTCTGAAATTAGCAGATTTCCTGCATAAAACATCGCCGATAAAAGAGCAGCAATGTCGCCTGCAAAATTGTCTCTCGCAGCTTGTAAATCATCCATTCCGATCGCAATTGCGCCGCACAAAGCTACCGCCAGTCCCACCAAAAACCTGTTGTCAAAGCGCCGCCCCAACAGGAGCCATCCCCCCAAAGTAGTAAATAAAGGAGTTAAGTTTCGCAGTACAGTAGAATTAGCGACATTAGTCTGACTCAGTGACCAGGCCCAGAAAACCACAGAAGCAGAAGAAACCACCCCTACCGCTGTTAACAGCATCACATCCTGCAGAGTGTAGTTCGATCGCTCTTCAACTTCAGCCCCAGACATTCGGCGACGCGCAACACCCGCACCATTCCATAGTCCAAATACTACAGTTGCTATCCACAAACGGTTAAAAACAGTAGCATTCGGGCTGATTTCCCGTTCGCTCAACCTAATAAAAATCGCCGCCAGCGACACCGCTAGCAGCGCCGCTGACAGCGAAACGATCGCCCAAATTTTGCCTTGACTTTCAGCTAATTCACCGTTTTTTAAACTGTCCGGCTTTCCCAAAACAATAGTTTGGTCTTCAGTTGTTAAGGCAGAGTTTAACTCGGTTTTTTCCAAAATATTGTGCTGAAGTTCAATATTTGGCTCTGGCAATTCCAGTTTTTTTGACATTCTTAAGAGTTCCAATGAAGGCAAAAGGCACTTGTGTAGGGTGCGTGACCAAAGAATATTTTGGTGGCGAAGGGAATAACTCAAAAGTCACGCACTCTACTTACTAGGGCTGCAAAAACTATTTTTTATAGTTAACAGCAGCTTAGGTTGAAGGTTTAACAGAAAGCCTTGTCAAAGCCTCCTTTAGTGCCGGTGGCAATTGCCGGATAATCTTGTTCTTGTCGCGATCGACACCAACCAAAGTTACCTGTGCTGTCACATATAACTCCTGAGTATCAGCCGATCGAATTTCGTAATCCCAAAGCAGCCGCACACCCTCGGTAGCAGCGATCCGCGTTCTGACTGCTACAGATTGACCCATTTGTACAGCCCGGTGGTAGCGCAGCGAAAGTTCCACCACGGGCAATTCTAAACCCTGCGCCACCCAGTCTGCATACTCGATGCCGAGAGAGCGCAAACTTTCCACCCTAGCTTCCTCCATCCAAGCAATATAAGTCCCGTGCCAAACCACACCGCTGTAGTCAGTATGGTGAGGATACACTCGCACCAAATATTCAAACCAGCCCTCAGAGTCCATCCCGCGCCGATTTTGAATAGCACCAGCCGGTGCGAGTTCTGGTTGAGTTCGATCGTTCTCTAACACTTTACAAATCGTTCCAAAACGCTACATTTCTACAAATCATAAGACAAACTTCAGGCTTATGCTTGACAGTAAGAAACTAGAGTACCAACGCCCTAGTTTAACGTCGCACAAGAAAACTCAACTGTTTTTACCGCCAAAACCATGATAGAAAAAATTTTAGTAGCCGTAGCCGGTCGCGGCTTGTGCGAAGAGATGTTTAATATGTTGATGGACATCCCTTCCTTGCAACAAACCTCTGTCACCGTCTTGCACGTCGTGCCGCCCCAAGTAACCTCCGATGGCATGGCTGAGAAATTGGAAGAAGGAGGAAAGATTTTAGCACAAGCAGTCCAGTCTTTGAAAATAGATCCCAGCAGAGTCAATCCTCGGCTCAAACAGGGAGACCCGAAAACCACAGTTTGCCAAGTCGCAGAAGAAGAACAATCCGACTTAGTAATTATGGGTTCCCGGGGACTCGGACGGCTGCAATCGATTTTGGAAAACTCCGTCAGCCAGTACGTTTTCCAGCTAACATCTCGACCGATGCTGTTAGTCAAAGACGACATTTACGTCAAAAAAATCAAGCGCGTCATGGTAGCGGTAGACAAATCAGAAGCTGCCAAACAGTCATTGCAGCTTGCGCTATCTTTGGTCAAAGAAGTCAGTGGCGGAGAGATAATTTTAGTACACGTCACCAAAGATTTGACGGGAAAAGCCAGCGAAGATTTAACAGCAAGTGCTGAAAAAGACCCCGTATTAGCTCCGGCAGTAGCGCTAACCAAACAAATGGGAGTTAGCTACCGCTGCGTGAGTGCTACAGGCAAGCCAGGGGAAGAAATTTGTCGGATTGCAGACGACTTGAATGCCGACTTGTTGGTAATCGGTTCCCCGGATCGGCGCCCCAGCGTTGCCAAAAACTTTGTGGATATCGATCGACTCCTGGGAAATTCGCTATCAGACTACGTGCGAGTTTATGCCAACTGTCCCGTCTTGCTAGCCCGCACAGTAGGCTAGAATCTCATCGTTAAGAGTTAGCAGCTAAAACTCAACAGTTAATAAAAAAAGCGCCTCAGCAAAAAGCTGTTGGCGCTTTTTTTTGCAAGCAGCTTGCGCCTGACAGAAATAGCAGCAGTTGCTAATCTTTTCTACCTTGACGGCTAGCTGTTTGAATGTACAGAATGATTAGAAAAACACTGGGAACCAATACAAACAGAATGGTTGCCACAAACCCTAAATCGTTAACTTCCATGAAGACGCTCGCCTCTATCGGAAAATAGAAAAACACACACAACTAGGATATCACTCAAAGGCAAAAGGCAAACTCGAAGACAGAAGAAGAGCTGACGGACAAGCGTCGAAACCCGCTTTCTGCCTGGATGCCTTCCTGCCCAATCTCTTATTTGTCCTAGAAACCAAGTTTCTTTTCCTAGGCGAGCAAAAGGCGTGATTATACAGTGAAATAGGAAAAAAAACACAATTTTTGCCTTCTGCATTTTTCTTTCCTTCTCCATCTCTGGCCTCTCTAGCCTTCTGCCTTCTGAAACTCACGGTTTAGTCTTCACGCTCACCTGGCCATTGACCATAGCTTGACAAGCCAACCGATAGTTTTCGGGCTTTTTCTTGAGCTTGCGGTTCTCAAAGTCAGTGCGGGGCGACAGATTTTCACTGCCCTCGACAATTTCCACAATGCAGGTGCCGCATTGACCGTAGCCCCCGCAATTCATCATCTTTCCCGAAAATGTGTACAAATCGATGCGGTTCTCTAGAGCTTTGAGCCTCAAATTGGCTCCGTCTGCTGCGATGACTTCCTGATTTTCCTTCACAAACTTGATATTGGCCATTGCCGATTCCTTAACGCAGTTGACATCGAACTCTATTACAAAATATTAACTAATGTGTCCAACGTTTAATACCCGATGTCTAATTGCCTTTGTGATTAAAGGACGCGCGTGCGTAGCTATCCGGTAGGGAATCGCCCCAACCCAATCTCAAGGAGCATCCGAGAGGTTATTAGTCGGAAGATTGCTCACAGCCCGCTGGAGAGACGAAAGCCCCAGGTTGTAGGTGACAATTGCCGACAATCGGTTTCTCTCAGCCCTAGTCAAATCAGTTTCCGCCTGAATCACATCCGTCTGAGTACCCACACCAGCTTGAAACCGCAGTCTCGCCAAACGCAAAGCTTCCCTCGACTGCAAAACCCCCGCCTCAGAAGTTTCGATATTCTCAAAACTCGACTCTAAGCCAAAATAAGCTTGTTCGACTTCCCGGCGCACCTGATTGCGGAGTTGGTCAAATCGACTTTCGGCGATCGTAATATCCGCATCCCGCTGTTTCACCCTGGCGTTTGCCGCGCCCCCATCGAAGATACTCCAAGTCAAACTCGCCCGGATCGAATAACCATCGGCCCAGCCGCGAGAAGTATAGGGATCGGGGTTATCAGGGTCTTGTCCCAGTACGTTGTAACTACCCCCAACACTGAGTTGAGGCAAACGCCCCGCCTGAATCGATCGCCTCTGCTGCTTGCTGATATCCCTCTGCACCAACTGCTGTTCCAACTCGGGGCGATTCTTAAAAGCCTGCACAATACTCTCTTCCAAAGACAGCCTCCAAGAGCCCGCTTGCTCTACCGGATCAGCCGCTGTCAAGTTCGCCGACTGGCTGATATTCAAAATCTCAGCCAGACGCCGCTGGGCAACTCGCTGATCGCGACGAGCAACTGACAGTTGTTGCACTTCGTTAGCCAAATTTGCCTGAGCCTGCAACACAGCAAACCGGGTTCCCACCCCTGCCCGTTCCAAAGCTTCGGCATCCCGCAAACTTTGCTGGGCATTTCTCACCGAAGCTTGGCGGATAGCAACTTGTCCGTCGGAGTTTTGCAAGTTGTAGTAAGCCTCAGCAGTATCGAAGCGGAGTTCCTCGGCTTGGCGTTCCACATCCAGTTCCCGAAGGCGCAACTGTTCCTCTGCCGCGCGGATGTTAGCCCGCCGCCTTCCGAACAAATCGATGTCATAGCTCAACTGCAAAGTGCTGTTGAGACTGTTGCTGCCGAAATTTGTGCCGGCTTGCTCGGCGGGCTGCCCGGTTCGGTTAGCCACAGCGTTGAGGCGGCGCTGCCCAGCCCGGATTCCGAGTTCTCCGCCTGCACTCACAGAACGGCTGGCGTCCATTTGAAAATTCAGGTCTGGATAAAGAGCAGCTTGCTGTTCGCGCAATGCTGCTCTGCTTTGTTCCACTTGCTGTCCGGCGATTTGCAAAACTTGGCTGTTGCGGCGGGCTAGGTCGATCGCCTGCTGCAAGGTAATTGACTCAGTTTGCTCGATCCTCACATCCTCCGGGTTTGTCGGAAACAGTAGCGGATTCGGGTTGGGTTCCAGGGAAGCCGGAGGCTTGGTGTCTAGAATGCCCCTCGGAGGCACAGGGGGGAAACTTTCGTTGGGAGTGCCCCGGAGAATAGGTACCGGGGCACTGGGCACAGGAATATTGTTGGGAGGGTTCGGGGAAGGCTGCTGAGCGTCTTTCGGTTCCAACCCTCTTAGAGGTGTCGAACCGCCCTGAGACAGAGTTGATGGGGAAGCCGGAGCAGCCTGTTGAGGCTTTGATGCTTGCTCGGGCCCGGTTGGGGTAGTTGATGCGATCTTGGCTCCCCCTTGCTGCTGAGACTCGGAGGTTTGAGGATTAAGGGCGATCGACTGTTCGGCCTCTGATGCGGATTCTGCCGCTGTGTTCGAGGTCGATCGAACATTCTGCCCTAATTCGAGCTGATTGCTAAGGGCCACACTGTCCTGAGATTGAGCCGGAGGCTGTGCTGAAGCACTCTGTGCGGCGTTGCTGAAAGTAATTGCAGCGCCCACTCCGACTACGATGATTTGACGAAAAACACGCATAATTTTTTAATTACTCTGCAATCCTAGAGACAATTTTAGAGCAAGATTGAGGTCTCAAGTTTCTAGTCTGTAGCCTGAACTCGACGGTTACAAGTCACAATTACCATACTCATCTTAACTTTTGAATGTTCGATTCAAAATTTAGAATTTAACTTCAGCATTTGCCAGACAGATCGCCGCCGAGATTAGTTCCTCTACTCCGCTCACCGGCAAAATCCGGGTTTTCAGCGAGCTGGCGAGCTGTTCCAGGGTCATGTCGTCTAGAAAACGCGGTTCCCCCTGTTTTAGCATCACCGACGGCAGCAGGATGCCATCTCCCAAGTCTCGCCCCTGCAAAGCTTCGAGTAAATCTTGCCCGGTGAGCAAACCCGTAACAGTGATGGTTTGTCCCCAGTAGTGGCTGCACAGTGCTGCCATGTTGACGGACAAGCCGGGAATTTGGTTTAGTTGTTGTACGATCGGTTCAAAAGCTTTTTCTACAGCATTCCCCACCACCCAAACTAACTTGCGCTCTGGCTCGACTTGCATCGGTTGCAGCTTCTCAAAAGCCGTTTCAAACTGCTGGATAAACTGGCGGATCGAACCGACACCGTTACCGATTTGCGGATAATCTTCGTAATCGGCAGCCGACGGCAAATCTAAACCAGCTATTAAAAACCACTCGTCAGCCAGCCAAATGCACCGCGATTTTGAATTCTGCTTTTTAGCTTTTCCGCTACCTTTTCCTTGACTCAAAATCACTTGAATTTTCTGCACTTGTTCGATTACTTCTCGCGCTTTTTCCGCAGTTACTGCGATTAGTTCATCTTCTGGAGGGCGAAAGCGAGTTAAACCCACCGGCACGACAGCCACCGATGCTACAGCCGGCATATTTCCGGTATGGAATTTTGCCAAATCTAACAAAGTGCGTTCTAAATGTTCGCCATCATTAATACCGGGACAAACAACTACTTGAGCGTGAATTTGCAAGCGGCGTTCTTGAAACCATTTGATTTGTTCGAGAATCTTCCCAGCGCGGAGATTTTTTAACAGCCTAATTCGCACTTCCGGTTCAGTAGCGTGTACGGAAACATAGAGAGGAGAAAGCCGCATTTGTTCGATTCTGTCCCACTCTTTTTGAGTCAGATTTGTCAGAGTGAGATAGCTGCCGTAAAGAAAGCTGAGGCGGTAGTCATCATCTTTGAGATACAAAGTTTCGCGCTTTCCTGGAGGCTGCTGGTCGATAAAGCAAAAAGGGCAGCGGTTGTTGCACTGAATTAGTCCATCGAAGAGGGCGGTTTCAAATTCCACTCCCAAGTCTTCGTCATACTCTTTTTCTATTTCTAATTTGTGAGTTTTGCCTTTGGCATCTAAAACTTCTAGTTCGAGAAATTCATCGGCGCACAGGAATTGATAGTCAATTAAATCGCGGGGTTTTTGACCGTTTACGGCGACGATTGAGTCTCCGGGTTCAAATCCCATTTCAGCGCAGATGCTGTCGGGGATAACTTTGGTGATTAGGGCTGGTTTAATAGATGATTCGCTCATAATTTCGGGATTATTTTTTGGGTTAGATTGAGTTTTTACATAGCTTTTTGAGGCTTTCATGTGTAAATATAATCCTCGTACTATCTTCCATTCACCTGTTTCAATTATACAGGTTTAGTTTAGTTTAAAATGCTGAAGGAGAGTAAGAAGTGGTTTACATACATCAGCGACTTGCGGTCTTCTAGATTAGATCATGTATTGTACAGCATCTGCGACACAATTATAAGTTAGCTTGAAAAAATCAATGGTAGAGCTATGAATGATTAAATCGACCTTTACTGTAAGCGGCTCATTCCTGGTTTATCGAGCGAGCCACTGAATGCTATTTCCAATGTGTCTTTCATTATTGCAGCATGAGCTATTTGGCAATTAGCTCAGCGACACCACAAAATATCACTTGGTATTTGGATACTGATTGCTTTAGACACCAGTATTAATATCGGAAGTTTCCTGTTTCATACATTTGCAACGCGATGGGCAAATTTACTAGATGTGATTCCTCTTCGCCTCTTTCAGATTTGTTTTATATGGCTTTACAGTCATCGGGTAGTTAGGATGAATTAAGGATATGCAGGAGTATTACTTGCAGTATTCTTTTTTATTAGCGATTTTAGCAAGCAATTTACAAATCTTCTCAATAGTTCTATTTCGTATGCTCCTGCATTTTTGGTTTTGCTCGGACTAGGACTGTATCACTATCCACAGCAAAAGCGCGTACCATTCATTCTATTAGCAGCAATAGGTTTATTCCTATTAGCCCTTGCATTCCGTACTCTCGATCGGGCAATTGACCCTTTCTTTTTAACTGATACTCATTTCCTCTGGAATCTTTGTAATGGTGTTTTGCTGTACCTGTCAGCAAGAAACCTGCTCTGAAATTGGTCAGAGCGAGTAAAAAATTAAAACTCAAAGTAAGATATAGCGCATACTCACTCTCAGGTTCCTACGATCGCATACCACAAACTCAGCATCAGGCACAAACTCGCTAAATGTTGTGGAATCAAAGATTTAATCGAGCGCTTGGCAATTTTTTGAGTCACAAATATTGTAACTAATAATGATACAATCAAAGTGAAACCTTGCAAGAAACTAATCACCGCTGGATCGCCGATAAAACTCGGTAAATCGTCTCTAATTTGTCCGAAAGTGGCAAAAGCTACGGGAATCACTCGACCGCCTTCCTGCAAACCCAATCGCCAATAGTGAGCCAAACTACCGCCCCAGACTAAGGGCAAATAACCGTAGGCGCTAGAGACAAATGAGAGGGGTTTGTAGGTTGTAAATGGCATGGCTTCTGCTTGTCCCAATCGATAAATTGCCTGCATGATTGCGTAGGCAATTAGGGGAATCATCGGCGGGATAATTAACACTGCGATCGACAGTCCTAAATGAGGTAAAAATTGCTCTAAATTGATGCCCAGCCCCAACCAGCTATTTATCTCCGGCAAGCGATGCAGATAAATACCGCCTAATAATAGAAATAACAGGGCAACTTCATAACTGTGAGGAACGTGGGTAGTCCATAATTCAATGCCAGGAGGGCGCAGATTTAATTCTACCGATCGATGCGGACAAGCTTTCAAGCAAGTCATACACAACACGCAATCTTTATTATCGGTTAATTGGGCGGGATGGGAATAAATCGGACAGCCATTAGTAGTTAATCCTTCCCCCAAGCCGGGGCCGCCTTTGTAACATTGGTAGGTGCTGCATTCCGCCGCGCAGGTTCCTTGTTGGGCGCGAAGTTCGATAATTGAGAGTTTAGCAAATAATCCATTCATTCCCCCGATCGGGCATAAATAACGACACCAAAATCGCCTCTCGAAGATTAGGGAAAAAATTACCGCCCCGGCGGTGATGAGCAACAACAAACAACTGGATAAATAGGCGGTATTTTCTAAATTCCACAACTCTTCCCACAGAAATATCAGAGTAAATAGTCCAAATAGAAGCCAGCCACCCCATTTCTCGGCTTGTTGGCGCGGCCATTTATTGAGAGTTCGAGGGAAAATTTTCAGGGATAGTTTTTGGACGATTTCCCCATAAATCATAAAAGGGCAAAAAGCACACCACAATCGTCCGATGATGGGAAATAATAATAAAATTAACGGCCACCACCACGCCCAAAAGATATTTAGGGCAAAATTATGTTGTCGATCTTGGGGAGCAACAAACAGGATAATTACCACCAATGCAAACACCCAGGTGGTAAACCAATAATTCACGCGATCTGGATACCAATCGCTCCGTAAAAATTGCCGAAATTTTGGATAAATATTTAATAAATTCAGCCGAAACTTTTGTTTCTTCGCTGCCTGGGCCCAAAACACTTCTTCCGTTAATACCTGACTCCCCTGTGCTTGAACTAAGGCGCGATCGACCATTCCCTGCAATTCCTGCAAATTCCCTGGAAAATCGTAGGCTTGTAAGCGGCGAATTGCTTCCGGTGTAACTTGGGGCTTGACTAATTTCTTTTTGCGACCAATGATATTGAGATAATAGTTAACCTGTGCTTCTAAATCTGTTTTTCGCACCCGCAAGGATGGGACTTTAATCTTATGTTGAGTCAGCTTATCTAGCTTGGGCTGCACAATTTCTGAGATTAAAATTATCCGGGCATTACTAGAACGCGGTGGTGGTGGTATTTGTCCTTCCTTGACAACTAGCCTGTAGGTTCCATCGGTTAATAATTGCTGAATTTGGGGGCATAATTGAGCGGGTAATTCTTGCACGTCATTTAAAATTAACGTCCCTTCCCCCAACCATTCCAACAGCCCCGGTTTGCCGCCCAACCGCCCGAATAATTCCGCTCCATTAGCCTGAAGTAAAGCACTTTTAATTTGAATAATTGGCTCGTTGCGGCGATGGGAACCGAAATGAATTAAAGCAGCTAAATTATCCTTTTCTAAACCAGGTTCGCCCGAGATTAATACCGATCGGCTGTCACTCGATGCCGTGCGAATTTGTTGGCGCAATTTCACTGCATAACGACTATTGCCAATGACTCCCCGTTTCGCCCTAGGTACTAGATAGCTGCGGAGGGCATTTTGACGCTCTCGTTCGTAGGCAATTTCTGCTTCTAGCTGCTCTAATTTCGTCGCCAAACGTTGAGCGTAGGCTTCGGCGATCCGTGGATATCTTTCTAACAAAGCACGCCAGCGATCGGCACTAATTACCCAAAATTGACATTCTGTCCGAGTTATAATTCGGCTATCTGCAGGTTGCGATCGCTGGAGGGCAGATAAATTGACGATCGCCCCCGGCAACAAACTACTCGCCCACATTAATCCCGGTTGTTTGCTGCGGTAGCGATCGGCTTGTCCCCGTTCTAAAATATAGAGATTAGTGACAGGCGTATCCTCAATTACCACTCGAAATCCGGCGGGAAAAGTTGCCATTTCCATTTCACCCGCGATCGCCTGTAAAATCTCGCGGGATAATATGCCTAATTCGGTGCTCGATTCGAGCCAGTTAACTAATGTTTCGGTAGACATCGCTTAGCGTCGGCGAAAGCCGAATCGTGATAGTTGGTGTAGCATATAACAGATTCCAAGTTTATGAAGCACACCCCAGAAACCCGGTTTCTCTGTACCAATAGCTGAAAACTGCTATATATTATAGTGCCAGAACTCCTCATCATAATTCCAAGTTAACCTCAGCCATTGTTGAGTTCCATCAACGAGAGTTTTTCGTTTGAGTAAAGCCACTTTTCAAAATTCACTTTACAGCGTCCCCACTCCTTGTCTGTCATTGCAAACCAATCAGTATCCCTATTTCTGCCACGCACAATCATATGTTGTCGGAAACGCCCTTCATAGAGAAATCCCATTCTGGCGGCCGTAGTTCGGCTAGCATGATTAAGTGCATCGCATTTCCACTCAACTCTACGGTATGAATGGCCGTCAAAAAGATGCTGAAGTAATAAAAACTGTGACTCTGTATTAACTTTACTTTTATGTACAGCAGGGCTAAACCACACATGACCGATTTCTGCTCGACTGTGATTGGGAACGATCGCTAGTAATGCGACAATCCCCACTTGAGTATTACTGGAGTTTTCAAAGACTGTCCAAGTCAAAGGATCGGACTTACCAATCATTTCTGTTTCCATCCAGTATTGCATGGCAGAGGGACTTTCAAACGGACCATAGAACAGATAGTTCCACACCGCTTGCTTTTCAGGAGTGCCATGCGAGAGCGAATAGAGTTCACCTACATCTCTTGTTGGAACGAGGGGCTTCAGCGTGACAAATTGACCCTTGAGTTGGATATATTCTGGTGGTTGCCAATTCTGTTGCTGCATAATTTTTTATCGTCGATCTACAGCATTTCTTAGCAAGAATTTACTGCTCGATTATAGATTACAATGAAACTGTCTAACGGCAAAGGTTAGTAGTTGCCAATAACCTACGCATGACTTCCGCAAGCAGAATTAACTTTCAAATTGCCAATTGACGGGTTGCCAATCAAATCCACCCCGATCGCGCGATCGCAAATGTCCGATACCCGCATACAGAAAATGATAGGCAAACATTAACGTGCGATCGCCTACAATTTTTTCCAGTAGGGCTTGGCGGGTAGTTGCAGCCATCTCTCGATCGGCATCACAACTTAGCTTCCAGTGTGGGTTCCATAAATTAATCCTATTAATTTTAACCGTAACTGAGTCATTAAGTTGATTATATCAGTTCACCATCTTTAATCTTGGTCTTATTTTCAATAGACTCAAAAAATTGCGAAATCTGTTCAGTAGATATGATGTGATAAACAATTTTGCTACTTCGCGCCCGATCGATATATTCGCGATATCATTGGAATTAAATATTTGTGAGACAACCAAAGCACGCGGTAACCGATCATCGAACCCTTGAATATTGGACTATTTTCTCGCCAGCCTTCGGGCGGATTAAAGTAAGCCGAGATCATTCGTTTAGTCACCCACCAGAAATGCACGTATAGCGTTAGATCGACATAAACCAGAGTATCCGCCTCATCAAGTCGCAGCCAGACGGTTTCCATGCAACCAAACCCGTCAATAATCCATCTGTCAGTCTGCCAAATTTCCTGATGGGCGCGCTTCTAGTCTTCCTGTGACACCTCAACGCCGCCCGATCGATATTTAATCTTGTCCAAGACGTAAAGCGGCAACCCAGTGATGTCGGATAATCTCTTGCTGAGAGTTGATTTACCGCCTCCAGGGTTGCCAAATACTGCTACTTTTTTCACAGCCACTCTCCTTTTAGCATTACCGAAATTAATAGGATACAAGCCCCATCCTTAGCTTGACGGCTTTTCTATACTACAATAATTACGTAAAGTTTTTCCACGTCAATGATACTTTTAGAGTTTAAGGCTAAGGCAAAAACAACTCAATACGCTGCCGACGAAGCGATTAAAACCGCTCAGTTTGTCCGCAACAAATGTGTCCGTTTTTGGATGGGCAACCGAGGTGTGGAACAAAAAGATATGTATCGTCACAATACAGCGTTGAGAGCCGAATATCCCTTTGTCAAAGCCTTAAACTCTCATGCTTGTCAAGTTGCACCTCTTACGGCATATATAGGGCAAAAAAGTGTGAGTAAGGTGCGAGGGCGAGCGATTGCTTTCTTACCCATTACCGGACATAACTCACCGCCCTTGAGAAGGGCTATAATTAGGTTCAAGTCAGTCCTATTTTATATATTTCGCACTGCCCCACCTGCGAGCGCCGTTAAAATGGCTACGCCAAAAGCTAGCCGATACAATACAAATATCCACGTCTTTTGAGTTTGCAGGAACTTCATTAGCCAGGCGATCGACAAATAAGAAAACACCAATGCCGAAATCGTTCCCACTATCAAAGCTGCAACTCCAGCATCGCCGATTCCTTGTGCCAAATCACCCTTTAATTCCACTAATCCAGCCAGAGTAATTGCGGGAATTCCCAATAAAAAAGAAAACCGCGCGGCGGCAGGTCTTTCTAATCCCATGAACAATCCTGCTGTTAGAGTGGAACCCGATCGCGAACACCCCGGAATCAATGCGATTGCTTGAGCTAATCCCATCAAAATACCGTCTTGAACAGTTAACTTTTCAAAAGTGCGATTGCGCTTGCCAATTTTTTCTGCTGTTGCTAAAAGTAGCGACATGACTATCGAAGCAATGGCGATGCTGGCCAAACTCCTGAGCGGCGACTTGTCAAAACCTGGAACCAATGCCTTGATTAGCAGCCCAAAAAAGGCTAGAGGTATTGTTCCCAAAACAAATCCCAGCGCCAGTTGAAACTCTTGCGATTTGTAGTCGCGCCGCACCACAGCATCTACAGCACCCAAAGTTATAGTTGTCAAGTCTTTCCAGAAATACCAAAGCACTGCGACAATACTGCCCAACTGAATTACAGCAGTATAAGCAACCCCCGGATCGCCCCATCCCAGGGCGATCGGCACTACCTTTAAATGAGCGCTGCTGCTGATGGGCAAAAACTCTGTTAATCCTTGTACAATTCCTAAAACAATCGCCTGCACCAGATTGATGTTAGCAGGCCCGGAAACCTCAGCAGCGGGCGTTTGGGCGAGGAGTGCGTCAAGCAAAGCTATCATTAGTTGTGAATTCCCAGTTGTCGGTTTCTAGTAATCAGTTTAATTTAAGATCATGCAGCGTTCTGGGAAGCTAGAAGCCCACCCCACCACAAATAAATTTTATTGTGGCGCGGACTGGAACTGTCCGCCCCTGAAAAGTCGATGATCGCAAATAGTGATCTTCGGCCTGTAGAATCGCCTTGTCGATCGCAAGTATCAGCAATTTATGATCATCGAGCCGAAACTACTTTAACCTACTCAACAACATTTGCCTACATTTTGCTGATAGACTTAGGAAAGTTTTTGCATCTGATTTCGCTTTCGTTACAGCAACTGCCCACAACCTATGATATTTCCTGAGAACAAAAATTCAATTGTTACTGCTGCTTCTGGCATCCGCTGGCTGAGGCGAATCTTGTCAGCCAGTCTTGTAACAGTAGCGATCACACTTAGCTTCATACTGCTAAGCGGCACGGCGCCAGCTTTAGCAACTCTTACCGACGATCGCTTTGACGGTACAATCTTTGCCCTCTACGCCGGCAACGGTTCCCTAGTTCCTCCTAAAGTCAAGATAGCAGATTCTTTCAAACGCCATAAACCCGTACTGTTAGTTTTTTACACTGATGACAGCAGCGACTCCAAGCAATACGCGATCGTCGTCTCTCAACTCCAGGAATTTTACGGCCGCGAAGCCGATTTTATGCCCATAACAATTGACTCCTTGCCTCCGCAACCGTCACCAGAAATCACCGAACCGAGCCATTATTACGAAGGTTTCGTACCTCAAACTGTCATCCTAGACCAATCGGGGAAAGTAGTTTTTAATGAGAAAGGACAAATACCATTTGAACAGGTAGATGATGCTTTTCGGAAAGTATTTGACTTGCTGCCCAGAGAAAAATCTATCCCGCTCAAACGCCGTGTCGTGAACGAACTCAATATCGAATTGTCGAAGTAATAGGTAATGGTAATTGCTGGTCGCTATAGCAATTTTCAAGGATTCCTTAACGAGAGTTTTGTTGTTTTATATTGGGTAAGGTACGCAATGCGCGCCCTACATTTAGGGTGATACAGTCAACAGTCAACAGTCTATCATCATTGTGCCTCAGTAATTATTTACAAACACCATCTCGGGTATCAGGGCAAAATGGACGTGAACTATTTAAACTTTAAACAATGAGTAGAACCTTAATTCCTGTGATTCTGGCCGGTGGTAAAGGCGAACGTTTTTGGCCGCTGAGCCGCAAGCAGCGGCCCAAGCAGTTTTTGAGTCTCGACGGTAGCGGCAAGAGTTTGCTGCAGGCTACTGCGGAAAGACTTTTGGAATTAGGTAACGGTTGGGAGGATTTGTGGGTGGTAACGTCGGAAATGTTGGCGGCGGGGGTTCGCGAACAGTTGCCACTGTTACCACCGGAGAATTTGCTGGCGGAACCGGAGGGCCGCGATACTGCGCCAGCGGTGGCCTGGACTGCTATAGAAACTGCGAAGCGTTACGGTGAGGATGCGGTTGTTGGTTTTTTCCCGGCGGATCACTGGATTGGGGAACCACAGGAGTTTATCAAGACTTTGGAGGCGGCTGCAGAGTTGGCGAAAAATCAGGATGCGATCGCCACTTTGGGAGTCAAGCCGAGTTATGCTTCGACTGGTTACGGCTACATCGAACAAGGCGAGGAAATTGGCAGTTTTGGGGGTTTTCCGGCTTATCGGGTGGCCAGGTTTACGGAAAAGCCCGATCGCACCACTGCTGAAGAATTTGTCGCCAGCGGCAAGTTTAGTTGGAACGGGGGCATTTTTGTATTTCGCGCCGGAACAGTCTTGACAGAATTGCGAAATCATGTACCGGAAATGATGGCTGCTTTGGAAGCAAAAGGCGCACAGGCTTACTCGGAATTAGCCAAAATAAGCATCGATTACGCACTGATGGAAAAGACGCAAAAAGCCTGTGTTCTGCCCGTAGGCTTTAGCTGGGATGATTTGGGTGATTGGAATGCGATCGGCCGTTTGCTGCAAGGAGACAAACCGAATGTCGAGTTAGCAAAACACGTCGGGATTGACACCAAAGGCGGCATTTTCTATGCAGCCGATGAGAACGAGGTGATTGTCACCATTGGTTTAGAAGATGTGGTAGTTGTCAGAGATGGCAACGTGACTTTGATTGTGAAAAAAGATAGGACGCAGGAGATTAAACAGGTAATTAAGGTGTTGGGAGAAGATGACAAGTTGAAAGATTTGTTGTGATCTAAGTACGGCACAGATTGGGCAGGCGAATACAAAGGATTAATCACTCTTGATCCAGAATTTCGTTTTTTAATCTGTGTCGTACTTTACTATTCTACTTTTGTTGTTCGCACTTCCACAGAAGCCATTTTTGTAGCAGAGTCATAATTAAAGCCTTTGCTTCTGATAGTGGCATAGGTTCTTTGGGTGGATCGTTCTGGTTCTGATCGACACCATGCCGTGCATCATCACCAATTGCGCTTTGACTATTAGCAGTATGCGTGAATTGGCTAATCTTATTTTTAGTCCACTGTTCAATCTTTTTTTTACCAGCATCTTTCTTGACAATTTCATAAACTTTGTAAAGATTAATCCAGTTAGGTTCAAACTCCGTAATTAGTCTGAAAACATTTTTAACTATCTCGTCTTCTTCTGCCAGCTTCATCCAGGATTCAAACTCTGAAATAGGGATTATATCTTGACCGCCTTCTAGTTGGATAGAAACAGAACAACTTGAACCCACGTTAATTGTGGCTGAAAGCGCACGCCGCCCATGACGCTTACCTTCTTCGTCAACTTCGTAGATCATATCAGGCTTAAGAAGTGGAAAATCTGTAAATTGAATCCTTGCAACAGCACTTATATGTTGAAGAGGTTTAGTAGCTTCCCAATATACATCAGACTCATTCGTTAGTGATTCCCAGCGCGAAGAAGTTAGGTAATATTTACTCTTCTCTGTGATTAAGCTAAATTCATCAGATGAACGCAGCAAGTTCGACAAATTGTCAAAATCAGACTTTTTAACATCTTCTAGTAAAACTAGCCATTTCATTGAAAAAACCTCCTAATCTTCTGGCTTTTTTGCGATCTAAAGAGGAGAGACAATCGCCAATGGTGGCATTGCCTCTCCTCTATTCTGCCTGGAACTTTATTTTTTCCCAAGTCCCCAACTATTAACCGTTCCTCAAGAAAGATTAATCAATCAGTTCCGGCGTAGGAACTTGTGCATTAATCTGGGCCTGAGAAAACGAGGGCAAAGTCCAAGTTGTCTCACCCGCCTTAAAAACTTTCGCAGGGGCAACATTCAATTGAATTCCACCCGTTGCTGCATTCGTTGTAGCAATTAGCTGCGTACCATCTACAACCTTAATAGCAACCGGTTCAGCCAAAGAAGCAGGCTGAGCCGTCGGACCTAAAGTAGCTTGAGTCCCTGCTGGCACGTAAATACCATCGCAATCCCAATCATCATCTGTAATCTCACCGGCTGCCAGGAAATAAAGTTGCGTCGGCAATTTTTTCGGCTTATTAGCATAAACTGCCAGCGTTTGCCCGGTTGCATTACGGCACTGAGCCCGCTTTTTAGCAGTTTCAATCACGTACTTCTGCATTTGCAATTCGGACAACCGCTGTTGGTACTGTTCAGGCGTATAACCCGCAGTCGAAGGGTCGCTCTGGGCTGACAAAAGTTGATTCAATTCCTGTGTCACTTCCGCATAGTCAGCTCCTTTTGTGAAATCCTTGCCGGCCGAAGAAGGCTGAGCTACAGCTAAGTTTACGAAAAGCACTAAAGCCACCAGAATTAGTTTGAAAAACTTGCTCATTTTTGTTGTCCTTTGTGTAAGAAATCAGAGTTTGTTCTTAGAAAACCCCTCCACTTTGCTGAAGTTATAAATTATTTTTTAACTTCAGCAAAGTGGCGGAAACTTGAACTCTAGCTTGCCTAAATTTTTTCGACTTTAGGTGCAGTCTCTAACGATTGATAACTGTCTTTAAGCAATATCAGCAGCCACAAGCAACTGATAGCTAAAGTAACTACCGTTAAACCGCGATTCTCTAGAGTATGGCTATCGAGCAGGATCAGCGTACCCAGACCCATTAAAACGAAGGGAACAAGGGAATTACCGTAGCGGACAAGTAGGGTCGCGATCGCGCTCATGCGAGTTAGTTGATACGCCACATAACACCAGACACCCACTAGCAAGAAAAAGACGCTCAGAATCACTAGCAGGCTATCCCAAGTGCAGTTGGCAAACAACGGGACATAAATCCCCACATTATCACCTCCATTAGCAAATGTCACCGCAGCTACGCTATAAGTTTGTGGCGATAAAAGACTAGCAAAGATAGTCAATTGAGGCGAATCTGTAGCAGTATTTTCATCATCAGCCTCTGTATCTCTATTTAGCAGGCGGCTGACTCCAATGGCAATTGGTACTAACCCCAACATCCCCACCCAAGGGCGCGGCACCATCATACAGCCAAAGAAGCTAGGAAGACTAAGCAGCACCAGTGCTGCGAACCCAAGATATTGTCCTGTAACAATGTGTTGCCGTCGAAAAACAGCATTGACTTGGGAAAAAAACAGCAGCAAGATGACAATATCATCTAAATTTGTGGCGACGAAAGCTGTAATACCTGTGGAAATAGCGGTAATGAAGGGGTTCATATCTAACTGCCTAGATTGTGATGCTAGTATGGCTGGAAGAGTGCCTGAGATTAATTGATTTATAGGTTTTTTAGGTTAAAACTGTTACTTAACAGATTGGCGAGACTGATGCTCTCATTCACTGGTTAGTAACGTCGCTTGTCACAGCTTGAAATAGCTTAACGCGGATACCGAATGTGTTGATGGCTTTTGAGTTGGAAGTGAAATTGGCATCACTTCTGCATATTTTGATGAGTAAAAGTTCGATTTAAATACTTGGGGAAGTAGTATGGGAACCTCAGCCTTCTGCTTCTGATCCGAAACAGACGGCTTAGCTGCTTCATTACCTTCGGTAATTGCCTTAACGGGGGCTGGCATCACCATCTCTTTGATGGGACTGACAGATTGCTGTTGCTGATTGAGCTTTTCCATTAAGTCAGGAATGTGGTGGCTTAATCGATCGAGCTTTTCGTGCAGCAGTACCACATCGTGAGCAGCTTTGAGATTAACTTGATGATTGTAGAGGTTTTGTTCGCGTTCGGCATCCGACTGGCGGTTTTGACTCATTAACACAATCGGTGCAGTGTAAGCAGAGGCAAAGGAGAATACTAAGTTGAGGAGGATGAAGGGCTGCTGATCCCAGTGAGGAATGCCCGGTGTCAGGTTCGCGCCCACCCACCCGGCGAGGATTACTGTCTGTCCAATCAAAAAGGGCCACGAACCCACTTTCGCTGCTAGGGTATCTGCTAACTGCTGTCCGCGAGTTAAGGTTTTTTCCTCTGGTTTTTGAGGCGTAAGCTGTAAAGGTCTTTGATGGCTGGGGGTTTTCATTTTTGCGTTAACGCTGTTGGATAAAGTGGATTTCATGGCAAACCTCACGGGTGAATGTCTAGTTGAAACTGACTGCTTAATGTTCGCTGGCGTTTTTCTTTGATGCCTTTACTTTAGTCAAGCTCCACTCATAAGAGCAAATGTTCTTTTTTATCAAATCAATCACTTCAATTTATAGACTGGTTGGGAAATAGTAAAGCCAAAGTCAAGATTGGTAATTTATCCAGAGGCGGCAAAGCTAGAAGTTTAGAACCAATCCCAGCAGATGACTGTGATACTCAGTGGCAGACAGTTCTCGTTTGCCTTACTCGGTCAACTCGGCTGCAAATATGACGTGGAAGAAACTCAAACCAATTGTACATTTGCTAGAAACGACCTATGAAAAGGGGATTAAGGCTTCATCTCAGGAACTAGAACAGTACCTCCGGTTCTGGCATCGCTCCGAAATCCTGCCTAAATGGGATATCACAATTGTTCCCACTTGATTGGAGCATAAAAACTCAGGTCTATTTTAGGCTCAATTCGCTTCAAGCGTTGTTCAATTTCTTCTAACCGCTGTAGTACGACAATAAATGCTATAAATGAGACAGTAAAAGTGAGAATACTGACCACTTAACCACACTGAGATAGTAGGGTTGATACTGGAGAAAGATTAGAGTTTACTTCACGCAACATAGCAACTATTTCAGGCGGCTGCTTCTGTGCATCCCGCATCACACCGCCAACTCGTAGATACTTCCCACTATTTTAAACCTTGATTACTCGACTCAAAAATTGTAAATATTACATCAACTGCACTCATATTTTTGACCCTTCCTAAATCTGAATATTTACTTTACTTATATAATAAAATTTATTGACGTATAATTTTTTAATTATAAAAATATTATGTATGCTTTAAATGTATATTACTATGAGGAGTAATGCCGAAGCCAAAAACCGATCGCCCCCACACCCCAAAATTCGATCGCACTTTTTCCCCCAAGTTATTCCCCAAGACACTGGTCAGCCCGGTCAACAGCGCTATCCTAGTAGTTATATAGCCCTTAAACCCGATCGACCCGGAGGCCCCTTGTTTAGCCTAGTTCAAAACACTTCTCGCAAAGGAGAAATTCTAGAGGTCGTCTTCCGCAACGGTTGGGACTACATGAAAAGCCTCCTAACCGGCCGCAAAACCGACGCACCCAGTCTCCCAACTCCAGCAGTTCTCCGCAACATCCTCGTCGAATTAGGCCCAGTATTTGTCAAATTGGGACAATTGCTGAGCACCCGTCCCGACCTTTTACCGGCCAGCTACATCGAAATCCTCTCCACGCTACAAGCGGAAGTGCCGCCCGTACCGTGGTCACAAGTAGAAGCAATCGTCCGCCAGGAACTCACACAATCTCTCGAAAATACCTTCGCCAAATTTAACACCGAAGCCGTAGCCGCAGGTTCGATCGCGCAAACCCACAAAGCTACTTTAAAAGACGGCCGCGAAGTCGCCCTCAAAGTTCAGCGCCCCGGTATTGAGATTGTCATCGAACAAGACATCGCCGTGCTCCGAGGTTTGGCAGAACTTGTCATGCTCACAGACTTCGGTCAACAATACGATATTGTCGCCTTAGCAGAAGAATTTGCGATCGCCCTGCGTGCAGAATTAGACTTCATTCAAGAAGCCAGCTACACAGACGAACTGCGCCGCAATTTATCTAAAAGTAAATGGTTTGACCCCACACAAGTTGTCCTACCAGAAATTAACTGGGAGTTAACTACAAAAAAACTCTTAGTAATGGAGTGGCTGAACGGAGTCCCGATTTTGTTAGGCGATTTGCAAGGAATTCGCCACCAAGGAGATATAAATGCCGAACGCGAAGAAATTACAACGCTGCTTTGCCGCGTTTTCTTCCAGCAGTTGTACATCGACGGATTCTTTCACGCCGACCCGCATCCCGGCAATTTATTTTATCTCAAAGATGGCCGGATAGCCCTGCTAGACTGCGGCATGGTCGGCAGATTAGACCCGCGCACTCAGCAGAATTTGACCGAAATGTTGCTGGCAATTGTGGATTTAGATGCTCAGCGCTGCGCTCAATTAACTTTGGAAATGGCAGAATTTGCTCAGCCGAAAAGTTTAGCAAATCTCGAAAACGATTTGGCTCGAATGCTACGCAAGTATTACAATGTGAGCTTGTCGCAAATGAACTTGTCGGAAATTTTTTATGAGGTGCTGGAAATCACCCGCAAAAATAAAATTCGACTGCCCAGCAATCTCGGTTTGTATGCAAAAACTCTAGCTAATTTGGAAGGACTGGCGCGCTCTTTTAATCCCCGGTTTAATATTGTAGAGCAGGTCAAACCGCTGATGACCGATATGTTTCGGCGTCAGTTATTAGGAGACGATCCGATCCAAGCTCTGCTGAGAACTGCCCTGGATCTCAAAAGCTTATCTTTGCAATCTCCGCGACAGGTGGAAGTGCTTTTAGACCGAGTTACTTCGGAAACTTTGAAGTGGAACTTGACCCTAAAAGAACTCGACCCGCTGCGTCGCACTCTGGGGGATTCTGCGAACCGACTTTCTTTTAGTATTGTCGTGGGTTCGCTGATTGTAGGGGCAGCAATTATTTCTTCTAACGCACAAACTCCTCAGCTATCTTTTCTGAGCACTGGTTTGTTTGGGGCAGCGAGTTTTTTGGGCTTGTGGTTAGTTATTAGCATTATGCGATCCGGCCGTTTGCGGAGTTAATTGTCAAGGAGAAATGGGGAAAATCATGAGATATATAGCCTTTCTCAATTTTCGTGAGGTACACAGGCGACCAATTCCCGCTCGGATTGCCATTCGCAGAGATATCTTGAAATTATCGGCGTTAATCTGTGTTTATCTGCCTTAATCTGCGGTTTCCCTATCTACCGCACTGTTGCCAAGAAAGGCTATAGCATCCTCAACTGTTAAGCAACATCTCTGACTTAAGATAGGCGATCGCCCGCAGCAGCTAAGTCTAAGCTAGAAATTGTTCCATAAACCTAATTGAGGAAAAAAAAATGAGCAGCGGTCACGCCAGCCATAAAGGCTCTTCCACAAAACCCAATACCAACACTAACGGTCAAATTACATCACCTGAAGACCAACCCGCTGATCCGCTAAATCAAGAAACATCCGGTTATCCGTTCCATAACGAAGCAATGGAAAATCCTGTTGCCACCGCGCGGCCCGACGAAGAGGCTGATTCTCGCCAAGAACAGCAATAGTTATATCGATTAAATTGGCATCGATATGCTATCTGCAACGCGGTTGATTAGAGGTTTGATAAAAATTAGGGTTGTACTAATTACATCTTGCACTTCCAGAGTCCGCCAGCGATTTCAATCTCTGCCGGACTCTTTAGGCAGGTTCAGTAGTACCTAAAAACTTCAAGACTAAAAACTAAAGTCCTTACGAAAAACCTATTTAACATAAAATTAAAGTTAGGGATTATTGCTAAATGAGCGGGATTAACCAAGTAGTGGAACAGGAAAAATTGCCGGAATTGGGATTGGTCTGCATTACAACATCCGATGCAGTGCGCTTTCGCACTGTCACCCGGAAGCGACTTTTACAGCTTTCGGAAACTGAACAAGAAAAAGTGTTGCGCGAATTGTATGCAGACAACTTAAAACGACTTGACAAAGCGATCGACTTCTGTTCCGTTAATCAGATTAAGCTCTACCGTATGACTTCTGCACTGTTCCCTTTTGCAGATACAGATTTGGGGGAAGCAGTGCTAAACTCGATGGCTGAGGAATTGCGGAATACGGGCGATCGCGCAATTTCCCTCAACATCCGTTTGGTACTCCACCCCGATCAATTTGTCGTGCTCAGTTCCGACAAGCCTGATGTCGTTGAAAACAGCATTAAAATTCTCGCCACTCATGCTTTAATTTTAGATATGTTGGGACAGCCCCGATCGCCCCAGGCACTGATGAACATTCACGGCGGCAAGAGCGATCGCACTTCACAACTCAAGTCAGTCATCCGCGATTTACCCGAATCAATTCGATCGCGCTTAACCTTTGAAAACGACGAATACGCTTACAGTTCCTCGGAAATTTTAGAAGTTTGTCTCGATACCGGCGTACCAATGGTTTTTGACGCCCACCACCACGTCATTCACGAACATTTAGAAAGTTATGACGACCCCAGCGTTGCCGAAATGCTCGCAGCAGCCCGCACAACTTGGTCTGTTCCTGAATGGCAATTAGTACACATATCAAATGGCAGAGAATTTTTTGCCGACCCGCGCCACAGCGATGTAATTACAGAAATGCCTAATTGTTATTATCAGGCTCCTTGGATTGAAGTAGAAGCTAAATTCAAAGAATTAGCTATTGAAAAGTTGCGCGTCGAATGGTTGTCGGCGAATATTCCACAATTTAGCAGTGTCTCGTAGGGGCGGGTTTTAGAAACCATCTTTGCCTAACACCAATAATCTCGAAAACCCGCCCCGCCCAACGGTAAATCGCAATCTACCTTTTTGTTAATACCAATTATAAATTATGTGTGGACGATACACTTTAACTACTTCAGGTCAAATCATCGCCGAGTTCTTCAAACTGTCGGAAGTTCCCGACATCAAACCGCGATACAATATCGCCCCAACTCAATCAGTTGCCACAGTAACAGTTGAAAAAGAAAAAATGCAGCGACAGTTTCAATTTATGCGCTGGGGTTTGATTCCAAGTTGGGCAAAAGACATGAAAACGGGCAGCAAGATGATCAATGCGCGATCGGAAACAGTAGCCGAAAAACCTGCTTTTCGCAGCGCTATCAAGCACAGGCGATGTTTGATAGTCGCTGACGGCTTCTACGAATGGCAACAGCAGGGAAAGAACAAACAGCCTTACTATTTTCAAAAGGCAGACGGCGAACCTTTTGCGTTTGCCGGTTTGTGGGAAAATTGGGAATCTCCAGAAAAAGAAAACATTGTATCTTGCAGTATAATTACTACCGAGGCTAACGAAACCGTGCAGCCGATGCACGATCGAATGCCGGTGATTCTCCCCGACAGCGATTGGGAACAGTGGCTAGATCCTGCTGTTAAAAATGCTCAGGAAGTTTTGCCCCTGTTAAAGCCCTATGCTTCCGAAGCTATGAAAGCAAAGGCCGTAAGTGCGATCGTCAACAGTCCAAGTAGAGATACTCCCGAATGTATTAGCGATCGGCAATAAATTATTGGATCGGAGAAAACCGAGATAGTTTGAGTTATGATCTAAAATGATGTTTGAGTTGTAGCTTTGGTTTTATAAGAATCAGTTTAACTCAGTTGTTATTTGCTCAAACATTTTTTTAATCTTAACATCAGTTAGAAGACCAAAAATATGATCGGATACGTTACACTCGGTACCAACGATATTGAAACGGCAGCAAAGTTTTATGATGCTTTGCTTGCTGAAATTGGCGCTCGACGATTCATGGAATTCGACGGATTTATCGCATGGAGCGTTTCTCCAGAGCAACCAGCACTTGCTATTACAAAACCCTTTGATGGTAACAGAGCAACTGTTGGGAATGGAGTAATGATAGCTCTTCAAGTTGACAGTCCCGAAAAAGTTAACTTAGTTTATAACAAAGCGATCGAACTTGGGGCTAAGGATGAAGGAGCGGCGGGGCCAAGAGGCGTGTTGCCGGGGTTTTATGCGGGATATTTTCGCGATCTTGATGGGAATAAGCTGAACGTGTTTTGTATGACTGAGCCAAACACTTAAGATTTTTATTTTTCGTGAGGCTCTCAGAAAAAAAGCTCTTTCCGATAATTAGCTATTAGTTATCAATCCATAAATAAGAGTTGATAACTAATAACTAATAACTAATGACTAAATTAACTGTCGTACATCCGCGCTTCAGCCGCCTCGGGATTTTCCTCGCAATACTGGTCAAAAGCCGTTTTCTCAAGCTTCATCGATCGCTGGTGAGAAGCCTCAGCCTGCATTTCCTCTACAATATCCCACGCTACCGCGCACTCTCTAGAAGTAGCGCCTTTCTCGGCACAGATAGTTCTGGCATCCGCGATCGCCTGTTCGATTTCTTCGTCAAATAAAATACTCTTCGGCTTCTCGACAAAATCGCTTTTTGTCAATATATCCGTGACCGAAATAATGCCCACTAGCTCGTCCTTAATCACCGGCGCCCGGCGGATGCGGGTATTCGCGAACAACCTAGCCACGTATTCCACGCCCAAGTCTGGATTCACCGTAATGCACGGTTTGGTCATAATCTCGAAGACGCGGACTTTTTTGGGGTCTACTCCGTAGGCTGCTACTTTATAGACAATATCCGTTTCCGTGACAATGCCGTATGCGTCTTGTTCGTGGCGACGTTCGACAATTAAAGCGCGCAAACACAAATCGTTCATCATCGCCACCGCTTCAGCTACCGTTGCTGAACCGCGAATGGTAACAACTTCTGTTGTCATAATATCTTGGGCTTTCATCATCATTTTTTATTGTTTCCCGCTGATAAAGTCTACTGCGTCCCGATTTGGGGCTGTCCATTTGATTTGTGATCATCATTAGGACTTACCCTCCGAAACCCGGTTTCTACCAAAAGATTGGGTTTAGTAACGATAAATCCGGTCTAGCCACCAGGTTTCTGAGAAATCGTGCGATCGCAAACTAATCATAAAACCTTTAACGGCACTCGGGATGACAAGTTGCCTGAAACAGCCCCTCGCTTCCCCGGAACCTCTGGACTCCGCGATTTAGCGCTCAGACGGGGCTAGCGTGCGATCCTCCAAGCAAGAGTCAAGTATTGGGGGGATCAGATCTTTGAGCTTGTTGGGATCAGATTTTCCAGCCCCAGTCTCAAAGAAGCAAAAGTTAACACAAACTAAGCAACTGCTTGCGCTCGCACAGATCCCCGCCTCTGATAAACTTGATGGCTGGGAGTGCAAAAGAGCACAAGGCACGCATCAGCAGTTGGGAGGATCTAGTTCGTGGACAATGTAATCGGTTTAGAGATTATCGAAGTAGTTGAGCAGGCAGCCATCGCCTCCGCTCGCTTGATGGGCAAAGGCGAGAAAGATGAAGCCGACAGAGTGGCTGTAGAAGCCATGCGGGAGCGCATGAACAAAATTCATATGCGCGGCCGCATCGTGATCGGCGAAGGCGAACGCGATGACGCACCAATGCTTTACATCGGTGAACAAGTAGGTATTTGTACCCGCGAAGATGCCAAAGATGTCTGCAACATAGATGAATTGATCGAAATTGACATCGCTGTTGACCCCTGCGAAGGTACTAACCTGGTCGCTTACGGTCAAAACGGTTCGATGGCAGTTTTGGCAATCTCTGAAAAAGGTGGTTTGTTTGCGGCACCGGATTTCTACATGAACAAATTGGCTGCTCCTGCGGCTGCTAAGAATCATGTAGATATTCGCAAAACGCCGACTCAAAACCTCAAAATTATCTCTGATTGTCTCGGCCGCAGTATTGAAGATTTGGTGGTGGTGGTCATGGATCGCCCCCGACACAAAGATTTAATTAATGAAATTCGGCAAGCGGGTGCAAGAGTTCGGTTGATCAGCGACGGCGACGTTTCGGCAGCGATTTCTTGCGCGTTTTCTGGTTCCAACATCCACGCACTTATGGGTATTGGCGCTGCACCCGAAGGTGTGATTTCCGCAGCAGCAATGCGCTGCTTGGGCGGTCACTTCCAAGGACAGTTAATTTACGATCCGGCTGTTGTAAAAACTGGTTTGATCGGTGAAAGCAAAGAGAGCAATATCGCTCGACTTAAAGACATGGGCATCACAGACCCAGACAAGATTTACAATGCTGAAGAGTTGGCATCTGGAGAAACAGTTCTGTTTGCAGCTTGCGGGATTACTCCCGGAACGCTGATGGATGGAGTTCGCTTCTTTGGCGGTGGCGCTCGCACTGAAAGTTTGGTAATTTCTTCTCAGTCGAAAACTGCTCGGTTTGTGGATACAATCCATATGTTTGACCAGCCGAAATCTTTGCAATTGAATTAGTGATTAGTTAGTGGTTAACAGTTAAATGTTAACAATTAACAGTTAACGGTTAACAGTCACCGATGATTAGCAATTAGCGATAAACTAAGAACTAATAACAGGTGACTGTTAACAACTAAGAAAGAAATAGTGACAAATCACAGATATGAATATTGCAGTCGTAGGTCTCAGCCACAAAACAGCGCCGGTAGAAGTTCGCGAAAAACTAAGCATTCCAGAACACAAAGTTGAAGCGGCGATCGCCCAATTGCGCGGCTACCCGCACATTCAAGAGGTTGCCATCCTCAGCACTTGCAACCGCTTAGAGATTTATATTGTTACCAGCGAGTCGGAACCGGGTGTCCGAGAGGTTATTCAGTTCCTTTCGGAATGCAGTAAAGTTCCTTTGCCGTCTTTGCGCCCTCACCTGTTTATTTTGCTGCACGAAGATGCGGTGATGCACTTGATGCGAGTGGCTTCTGGTCTCGACAGTTTGGTGCTCGGAGAAGGACAAATTTTGGCTCAGGTAAAACAAACTCACAAACTCGCCCAGCAGTACAAAGGTGTAGGCAGAATTTTAGAGCGCTTGTTCAAGCAAGCTCTCACAGCAGGGAAGCGAGTTCGCACGGAAACTAGCATCGGTACCGGTGCAGTTTCGATTAGTTCGGCGGCGGCAGAATTGGCTCAAATGAAGGGTCAGCATTTAGCAAGCAGCAAAATTGCAATTATCGGTGCTGGCAAAATGTCGCGGCTTTTGGTGCAGCATTTGCTCTCAAAAGGAGCTAGCCATATTTCGATCGTTAACCGCTCTGTGCGGGGCGCCCTGGAGTTAGCCGGTCAGTTTAAAGATGCTGAATTGCACCTGTATCAACTCTCGGAAATGATGCAGATAATTGCCAATTCTGACTTGGTTTTTACCAGTACGGCAGCTACTGAGCCACTGTTAAATAAAGCTAAATTGGAATCGGTTTTAGACCCGAATCGCCCTTTGATGTTGGTGGATATTTCTGTGCCACGCAACATTGACTCAGATGCGAATGAACTCGCTAATGTGCGATCGTTTAATGTGGACGACTTGAAAGCAGTGGTAGCCCAAAATCACGAAAGCCGCCGCAAAATGGCAATGGAAGCTCAGGGCTTGCTGGAACAGGAAGTAGAGGCTTTTGATCTCTGGTGGCGCAGTCTGGAAACGGTTCCTACTATTAGCTGTTTGCGGGATAAGATAGAATTGATTCGGGAACAAGAGTTAGAAAAAGCTTTATCGCGTCTGGGTTCGGAATTTTCGGAGAAACATCAAGACGTGATTGAATCTTTAACAAGGGGGATTGTGAATAAGATTTTGCACGATCCGATGGTACAGTTGCGCGCTCAGCAGGATATTGAAGCGCGGCGGCAAGCGATGCAAACTTTGCAAACACTGTTTAATTTGGATGTGGATGTCAATCAGCAGTATAGCTAGCTGGAGTTTAGTCGATTCAATTTTCGATTCACATTCGGTTAATTGCACGTTATATGTGTAGGGACTTACGCATTTGTCCGTTGCTATCAGCTTAGCACTCAACTATCAGTCAGACAGGGTTTCAAGCGCTGGCTCAAAGCTCAAGTCCTATTGCATAGGATTGAAGAAGTGATTAGTTAATTACTCTTCATTCCGAGGACTCGATCTATTAGCATTGGACTTACGTCTAAGAGTGAGGTTTTGGGTTAAGTTGACAGATATGGGCAATGCAATGTCCCTACTTCTAGCTGATTGTTATGACTTTAAGAAGGCGAATTTATCCATTAATTTTATCGATTGTAGGGTTGTGGCTGGTTTTGGAGTTTGCCTCCCGCATTGCGGCAGAAATTCTCTGGTTTCAGGAAGTTGGATATCTTCAGGTTTTTCTATTAAAGCTGAAAACTCAAGGGTTGCTGGGGACGATCGCAATTGCTGTTTCTTCTGTCTTTTTGCTCGGAAATTTGGCTTTAGCCCGCCGCCTGCAACATCCCGCAGAGGAAATGAAATCGCCGATTGCGGGGGCGCTATTCGCTTCACTCAGGGCTAACAAAACTGGGAAGAATTACGAGTTATCTGTTGCTAAATCCCAAATTACTTTTTCCTGGCTGCTGTTGACGGTATTCGGATTGAGTTCGATCGCAACTTTGACAGTAATTCACTGCGGGCTGTTAGCTGCAAACAGCCTCACCTATTTCGGTATAGCTAGCAATTTGCCTGCACCGCCCGTGCAGTTGGGAATTGAGTCAATCCAGCAAATAGCGGTGCACCTATTTTCTCACTGGTGGCAGTTGGGCTTGCTGCTGGGAGCAATGTTAGCTGTGGCAATTAAGCCTGATTTTTTGCTGCGGGCGATCGCCCTTTTTCTCAGTTTGGCGATCGGGCTAATTGCCACCAGTCGCTGGACAAATGTTTTGCAATATTTTCACCCTACTAATTTTAACACAACCGACCCTCTTTTCCATCAAAATATTAGCTTTTATGTATTTATTTTGCCAATCTTAGAACTGCTAGACTTGTGGCTGACAGTTGTATTTTTGTACAGTTTAGTATCTTGTGCTTTAACATACTTGCTGTCGGGAAATAGCCTGAGTCAAGGGAGATTTTTGGGGTTTTCTCGATCGCAGCACCGGCACTTGTACGGGTTGGGTGCAGCTTTAATGCTAGCCGTTGCATTCCGCTACTGGCTGGGGCGCTACGCCTTGCTGTATGCGCGGGGAGACGTTACTTACGGGGCGAATTATGCTGACGTGACGGTGCGACTGCCCTGCTATGGATTTTTGAGTATTTTGGCGGGGGCGATCGCACTTTTGATGCTGTGCCAGGTTTACTCATTCAAAATAAAAAATGAACTCATAAAAAAGATTATTTTAGCGTGGCTAACTTTAAGTTTTTTGGGAACTTGGCTGCTGCCAACACTTGTGCAGCAACTCCTAGTTAAACCTAACGAATTAGCACGAGAAAAGCCATACATTAAGCGCAGTATTGCCTTTACTCAAGAAGCCTTTGACCTCAACAATATAGAAATAAAAACTTTCGATCCCGCCGGAAAACTTAGTTATGCCGACTTAGAAAAAAATAAACTTACTATTAGCAACATCCGGCTGTGGGACAAGCTGCCGCTGCTGCAAACCAACCGACAGTTACAGCAAATCAGACCCTATTATACATTTCCTGATGCCGATATCGAGCGCTACACAATCAAAAATGAAAAAGCCAAAAAGGGAGATTCTGAAAGCCAACAAGTGTTTCTGGCAGCGCGGGAATTAGATTATACAGCAGTTGCCCCCGAAGCTCAAACTTGGGTGAACAAGCACCTGGTTTACACTCACGGTTACGGCTTTACTCTTTCTCCGGTAAATACAGTCGGTGTCGGCGGTTTACCTGATTATTTTGTCAAAGATATTGGAGTTGCAGCCCAGACAGGAGAGACTGCTTTGGGAGTAACTAGCGATCGAATTCGGGCCAGTATTCCGATCGGCTACCCGCGAATTTACTACGGCGAAATAACCGATACAGACGCGATGGCGCCCACAAAAGTCGAAGAATTCGACTATCCCAGCGGCGAAGACAATGTTTACAATACTTATAGGGGTAGGGGCGGAATTGCGATCGGTTCTAGGTGGCGGCGCTTGGTGTTTGCTAATTATCTCAAAAATTGGCAAATGGCGCTGACGCGCAATTTTACGCCCGAAACTAAATTGATGTACCGCCGAAATATCAACAAAAGAGTCCGGGCGATCGCTCCTTTTTTGCGCTACGATTCCGACCCGTATTTAGTAGTAGCGAACGCCAATCTTAGCAATGATGATATAGAAAAAGAAAAAGATGAAAATGGCAACGAGATTAAACCTTCCCCCTCTGCCACTGATAAATCTCCCAACTATCTTTACTGGATTATCGATGCCTATACAGCGAGCGATCGCTATCCGTATTCTGACCCTGGAAATCATGAGTTTAACTACATCCGCAACTCCGTTAAAGTAGTGATTGATGCTTACAACGGGTCTGTTGACTTCTACGTTGGCTATCCCTCCGATCCGATTATTAACAGTTGGATGGCTATCTTTCCCGGACTCTTCAAACCCCTTGACAAAATGCCTCCGGCTCTCCGCAAGCATATCAGATATCCAGTAGATCTGTTGAGCATTCAATCAGAACGCTTGCTAACTTATCATATGGAAGACCCGCAAGTATTTTACAATCGGGAGGATTTGTGGCGAGTTCCCAATGAAATTTATGGCAGCGAACAGCAGGCCGTAGCACCGTATTATTTGATTATGAAACTGCCAACTGAAAAAGCCGAAGAATTTATTTTGCTGCTTCCGTTTACACCAGTAAGTCGCAACAATTTAATTGCTTGGATTGCAGGACGCTCGGATGGTGGGGATTACGGAAAATTGCTGCTGTATCTGTTCCCCAAACAGCGATTAGTTTACGGCCCGGAACAAATAGAAGCTTTAATTAACCAAGATCCAGTGATTTCCGAACAAATATCTCTCTGGAATCGCCAGGGTTCCAAAGCACTTCAAGGAAACTTATTAGTAATTCCCATTGAACAATCTTTACTGTATGTGGAACCTCTTTACTTAGAAGCAGAACGCAATAGTTTGCCAACTTTAGTCCGAGTTATTGCTGCCTACGAAAACCGCATCGTCATGGCAGAAAATCTTGACTTGGCACTCAAGGCACTTTTTCAGCAACAATCTACCAATAAACCCGCAATTGTGCGACCTCTAGAAGGAACTGAACCAGCTTTAAAGAGTGAATGAGATAAATGCCGGTTACACTCCTCATGATTGTTGACGGTTGACGGTTGACAGTGAACAGTCAACTCGATTTTATTATTTCTATGCAACCGGAAACGATATAAATTACTGCGATTTATGTGCGCTAGCAGCCTTGATATCCTGCCACCAAACATTGACATAGGGCCACATCAATCTCTCGTCTTCTTCAGAATCTAGTTTCACAGTCACCTCATAACGGTCAATATGCGTGAGTTCGCCTGTTTGGCCATTCAAATACAATTGTTTGGGATTGTCAGTGATAATTTCTACTCTTTGATTCAACAGCGGCAGCATCTGGAAAGAAGAACCCTGAAACGGATTTTTGCCTTTGATTAAATAGGGTTTGCTGAAAAAGCCTAAAACCTTTACAGAGAAAGACTTTGACTGGTTTTAACGCTCCGCGTGTGCAAGCTTATGAGCTAAAATCTGTCCAAAGCCTAGTACAACATCACTTTCGTAATGTACCGAAAAGTTGACCCAACCCCAAACCCGCCATCCAACTTTGACTTGCCTTTTGAGGGGCAATTGTTAGAAGATAATCGTTGGGTAATCATGGCGAAACTAATTCCGTGGTCAGCATTTGAAGCAGAATATGCTCAAAACTTTTCCGTAGATATGGGAGCTCCAGCGAAATCTTTTCGGATGGCATTGGGAGCATTAATTATTAAAGAAAGGTTAGGAACCAGCGATCGCGAAACAATAGAAAAAATCCGAGAAAACCCATACTTACAATACTTTCTAGGCATGACCAGCTATAGCAGTCAAGCACCATTCGACTCATCAATGTTGGTTCATTTTAGACAGAGAATAGGTGTCAACCTAGTCAATAAAATCAATGAAAAAATGGTCAAAGAGCAGACCGAAGCACCAGGCAAAGTAGTCGATAAAAAGTCATCGGACATCAGCGAGCCGAAAAATCAAGGAAAATTAATATTAGACGCAACCTGCGCGCCAGCCGACATTAAATATCCTAACGACTTAGGAATATTGAATCAAGCCAGGGAACAAACCGAAACAATCATAGATGCTTTGCACACTCACATTCAGTCACCATTAAAAAAAAACCAAGAACTTATCGAAACCTATAGCAATCCTAAATCATTATCAAGACTATGATACAATTATATGCAATACTCGATCGTGAATAAAAAGATGAATAACTTACAACTCCCAGAAAAAGATATGGAAAAAGAAATAGCCCAATTAGAAGATTTCATTAAAAGCGATATCGATGCAAGGGAACTAAAACGAGCAATAGCTGTAAGGATGGCGCTTTCAGGTAATATCTACCATGAAATCAGCAAGATTTTAGGTGTAAGTAAATTTTTTATTGGTTATTGGAAAAAACAATTTAAAACCAAAGGCATCGCCGGAATCAAACTAGGACATAAAGGGTCAAA